>NZ_AZRJ01000002.1:0-121584 GCF_002895495.1 Petrotoga sp. HWHPT.55.6.3
CCCTTCGCCCCGCTCCCCACCCATAAGGATAAAGGAATCTTGGGTCCTTTGTTCCACTCCCACCCATGAGGATAAAAGAATTTTAACCCATTTGACCCGAAGCCCACTCATTTAGTACAAGTAGACATCTACAGTTTCCTCTTTATTGAGTCCTTCTTTGTTAGCATCTATTTTAATATAACCGTCGGCATAAACAAATGTAGATATCATTGCTGATTCACCGACTAATGGCTCCGCAATGTAATTTTTTTCAGCATTTTCAATCAATCGAACTGGAATGTACTCTTCTCTTCCTTTATCTGAATCCAAATTTCTACTTAACTTTGCTTTAATATTACATTTTATTCTTTTTTCTTTTATACCCATTATCTTCTCTACCAATGGTTTAACAATCACTTGGGTAATGATAAAGGATGATGAAGGGTGGCCAGGTAAGCCTAAAATAGGTTTACCTTCAACTACTGCAAAAATTGTAGGTTTACCGGGCTTGATCGTAATTCCTTGAGACAATACACCAGGTTTCCCCAAAGAATTCAAAACTTCGACCGTCATGTCTTTGACTCCTACAGAACTACCTCCTGAGATCAGGATCAAGTCACAATCTAAATTGTTTTTTATACTCTCCCTCAAAAAATCAAATTTATCTGGAATTATCCCAACGTATCTAACTTCTGCACCTATTTCTTCTAATGTTGTTCCTATTGTGTAACTATTTATATCCCTGATTTCACTGACTCCAGGAACGCTTTCAGGGGAGACTAACTCGTCTCCTGTTGCAATTACAGCTACTTTTGGCTTTTTATAAACTTCAACATCAGTTATTCCAAGGCCTGCTAGAGCTCCCACATCCTGTGGCCTGATCTGATGGTATTTATTTAAAATTACCTTCCCTTTAGGAATATCTTCACCCTTATAAATTACGTTTTCACCAACTCCAACAGAACGATTGATTTCAATCATTTTTTCGCCAACGTAATCAACGTATTCTATCATAATGACTGCATTTGATCCTTCTGGCAACATTCCACCCGTCGGAATTTTTACAGCTTCACCAGCTTCTACCATTATCTTTGTTTCTTGCCCCATGAACACTTCACCTTTAACGTTCAAATAGATAGGCATACTTTCCGAGGCACCAAAAGTATCCTCCGCTTTCACAGCGAAACCATCAACAGTTGATCGGCTAAAAGGTGGAAGATCGATGGGAGAAAATAAATCCTGGGCTAAAATTCTCCCATTGGACTCTTTAAAGTTTATCGTTTCTGATGGCAATAAACCAATATTTATATTTTTATTCACAATTTCCCAAAACATTTCTGGGGTATTTAAATCCAAGAATTCAGACATACTTAGCCTCCGTCTTTATTTGAATAAACCAAGCTGGCAGTACCGAACTTTGATGTTTTGATCATCCAACAATTTCCCAAATTTAGGTAATTTGATATTCAATGCCTTACAGATAGCGTGTGCATTAAAACAACTCACTTGTTCAAAATTAATCTTGAATTTCATACTGTTTCCGTCTTTGATTAATTCTTCAAGGTTTTCTTTATCGATTATAATATCGGCTTTACTTTTGGCTTTGGTCGCTGATTCTTTTTCTTGTGTATCATCAGAATCAATGTAAAAAACCAAAGTTGGTCTAATAAAATCTAGGATACTGTTTCCTTCAATTATCAAATATTCTATATCCTCATCTAAGAGCTTGCGTGCCCTTCTATAACCTTCCAACAATCCCTGATAATTTGTTTTTAGTAAGATTACATTTTGGGCTCCAGATTCTTTAAAAAACGCCGTATCTTTCCCTTTCTCACTAATAATTGAAGGATCAGCTGTAACTTCTATTTCCTCATTAGTTTTATGGATAGATGTTTTTATCACTCCAACGTGACAGTTTAAATTCTTTACCATTTGTGAAATTAAAGTAGATTTACCGACATTGCTCGATTTTCCACCAACAACAATGGTAACCAAAAAAAATCACTCCCATCTTAGTAAACATGCACTGCAGAAGCTTTGAATGTAACAAAAATCTTTTTATTTTCTACTAAATTCAACTCTTTCAACGATTGCCTAGTTATGTACACCACCAAAGGAATACCGATATCCACAGTAATATGAACTACTGATAATTGTTCATCAATCCGCTTTATCACTCCAGGGAAAACATTCCTAGCACTTGAATCAAAAGGATTTGTAGATAACAATATATCTTCTGGTCTGACAGAGATATTAACGTTCCCCATCTTTTCAGAGGCTACACTTATTTTCAATCCATTCACAGAAACATAGGTGCCAGAATCATCTTTTATTATTTCTCCTCGAAAAATATTTCTAACCCCTGTGAATCGAGCAACAAAATCAGAATTCGGTTTGTTGAACACATCTTTTGAATCTCCATCTTGAATGATCTTCCCGTCTTTCATTATAGCGATTTTATCCGCTAAAGAAAATGCTTCATTAAAATCATGTGTTACATGAATTGTAGTAGTCTTGAGCTGTTTATGTAAGTTCTTCAAATCTTCTATAAATTTTTCTTTTGTTTGAGGATCTAATGCACTTAAAGGTTCATCTAACAGCAAAATTTGTGGAGAAGTGATTAAAGCTCGTGCAAGAGCTACTCTTTGCTTCTCTCCTCCACTTAGATTCTTCGTTTTCCTTGTGAGTAAATGTTCTATGTGAAAAAGCTCTACTATGTTGTTTAACAGAGATCTTATTTCATCTTTTTTAATTCTCCTCGATTTTAATCCAAAAACAATATTCTCTTCCACATTTAGATGTGGAAAGAGCATATAATCCTGATAAACCATTCCAACATTTCTCTCTTCAGGAGGTAAATGTGTAATTCTTTTCTCTCCGATAAAAACATCACCAAAGTCAGGTTTTATTAAACCTGCTATAATCTCAAGAATCACTGTTTTACCTACACCTGTTGGCCCCAAAATTACAAAATACTCGTTATCTTCGATATTCAAATTGATATCTTCTAAAGAAAACTTTTTAAATCTCTTAGATATATTCACGATTTTAATCAAGCTCGTTTTCCTTCTCTCTACCTTCTATTGAATTCTTTCTGTTTATGAGTGTTAAAAAGATAAACACAATGAGACTTGTTATCACCATAATGGCTGCAACGGGGCTTGAATACTTCAATCCAAATGAAGTAAATCTCTCGTAGATAAGTACCGACGCCGTCATTGGATGATAAGCTAATATAATAACCGCACCAAATTCAGATAATCCTCTTGCCCACATCATAAGTGAACCAGAGATTAAATGGTTAAAATTCAAAGGTAGCGATACTCTGAAGAAAGTTCTCGCAGGGGATGAGCCCAAACTTCTAGCAACCTTTTCAAGTTTAACATCAATAGATCTGAACCCTTCTTTAACTTCATTCACCAAAAAAGGCATACTGACAAACATCATCGCAACAACTATTCCTGCAAATTCGCCAACGAACTCTATTCCAAATATCGAGAAAAATCTTCCCAGAAAAAATCTACTACCAAAAACCGTTAAAAGCGCTATTCCTGCTGCTGTATGTGGTATTATAACGGGGATATCTATCAAACTTTCTACAAAAGACTTACCAAAAAAATCTTTACGAGCAAGCAAGTAAGCCAAAGGTACCCCCAACAATATAGAAATTAAAGTTGCAACTAACGATGCACTGAAAGTAAGCAATATGGAACTGTATACTTCTTCTTCCTTTACAGTGTCGATAAGAACTTTCGGCTCAACTCCAAAAATAAGCTTAGCCACAGGGGCCGCTATGAAAAACAACAATAGTATCCCCAAAAAACTAAGTATTAATTCGAACCATGCTTTTTTAATCATTCGCTCCACCTTTTAAGAAATCTTGAAGCTCCTGGGGAGCTTTTTCTATGTTTACACCTTCTGGGGGATTAATTGACGGTTGCCCGTTTTCTTCCATAATGGCTCGGCCTTGTGGACCAATGACGAATTTGATGAAGGCAATTGCTCCCTGTAGATTTGGAGCATTATTGGGAATGGTTAGAGCATATACCATAGGTTGCCCTATTTGTGTTATCATCTCACCTGGCTCTTTGCCCGTTACATCAAAAGAAGCAGTTGCATAAAAATCGGCATACTTTGTACTTTTCAAATTAATTTGTTCTGGTAATTCTACATAGGGCATTCGATGTTGCAATGCCACAGATTTGTAGATGAAAATATAATCCAGTTCTCCTGCCTCTAATAGTGCGATTAAATCTGTTTCTTTTGGTCTAACGTTTTTTGGTGGACAGTTATCAGCAAGTTTTTTATATAGACTATCCACTTTATAATATTTTTCTGCCAATTTCCAAACAATCTGGCTTCTGTATCCACAAGGATCAGCATTTGGATCCGAATGACCGTACTCAACATCAGGACGCAAAAGAATCTCATACCAATTGTCAGAATTAATCTCATCTTTGTAACGAGAATCTTCTGTGTACATTATCACCATCTCGTTGTTGGCAAAATTTATGTACCATTCTGTATACTCTGGGATCATCAGATTTTCGATGACCGTATAATCCGCAGAACCTATAACGTCCGCTTCTCTTCCAAGATCGGTAACCTTTCTAACAGCTTCTCTACTTCCGGCTGCTTCCCTAATAACATCTGTTCCAGGATACTGACTTTCAAAGGCTTTTTCAATTTGTGCAAAGGGAACGCTTAAAGATCCCGCATGGAAAACTACAATCTCTCCAGTTATATCTTCAGCCATCATCAACGTCCCAAATAAAAAAACAAACAGTATAACCGTGTACTTATAATAGCTTTTCATTATTTTCTCCCCTTTCTCTAAATTTTTTATTTGAGTTTATAAACTCTAAAACTTACTTTAGCAACCCTTTAATGTGCAATCAACCTAGAAAATTTAGGAAAGGAGAGCAGCTTAAAAAATAAATGACATAGTAAAATAAAAAAACCGGCGTGTGAAGACACCGGTTCATAATGTGTCTCCTTTCCTAATGCGGGAGGCATAGAAGTTTCCTTCTATACCCTATCGTCTAAGTCACCATAGAATGAATTCTTTAGGTAACATAGATCGAAGACATTATAAAATGTATATGAAAAAAATTGTTTTCAAAAGAACTTAAATTTTAAAGTTATATATTCACAACTTCTCTCGTAGGAGCCTTAAACATCGAATAACTTAACGCACCTTTTATTGCTTCATTCAATAGATGGCTTATATCCCATTGATTTTTCATCGCTGCCAAATAAACTCCAGGATTTAGGACGCCTCCAACAAAGATAAAACCAACAAGTTTGCCATCTTTTACCAGAATTTTGTGGTAACTTCTACCTTCTTTTTCCTTATAAACATCGTAAGCATCTTCTTTACTAATACCTCCGGTGAAAACAACTTCTCCAAATAAATTTACTATGTTTCTAGATACTTCTTTGGGATATTTCCAAGAATACCCCGCCATATTGGTGGCAGCTATCCTTGCTTGTTCCATCGCAACAGGCCACAAGGCATGCATTTCATACTCATCTGAAATTAAGTCTATGGATTCAGTCACATCCCCTGCTGCATAAACATCCTTAACAGATGTTTCCATATATTCGTTTACCAAGATGCCAGTGTGACATTTGATAGGTGTTTTTTCGAGAAAATCTATACTTGGTCTGACTCCTTTTCCCACAACAACACAACTGCCTTGAATTACTTTGCCTGATGCAAGAAAGATGTTTGCGTGATCTCCTTCTTCTTGAACCTTAGTTATACTTTCACCCGTGATTAACTCCATTCCGCTTTCTATAGCTCTTTCAGCAATAATATCCGAACCTTCTTCATCAACGATCTGAGATAACATTCTACGCGATCTTATAACAAAAGTAGCAGGTATATTTAGTTCCGCTAGGGCATCAGCAATCTCAGAATTAACTAATCCTGCACCAGAAAGTATTACTCTTTTAACGTCACTTTTTTTCAACTTATCTTTCAATTTATCCATATCTGAAAGGTTTCGCACTGTTAGAACTAGCGGGGATCCTTCTAATTCCATATCTGGAACATACGGTTCTGCTCCAGTTGCTATCAACAATTTATCGAAGGAAAATGTTTGGTTTTGTACAGTTTCTACCTTTTTTCTTTCAACATCAATGTTGACAACCCTTTGCCCTAGTAGAAGTTTAGCCTTAGATGGATGGGGAAGAAACAGATAATCTCTTTTCTTTAATTTATTCGATAATAAATAAGGTAAAGACATTTTACTGTAGGGGAATACTTCTTCAGCGGATAATATAGTAATTTCCCCTCGAGGATCCAGAGATTCTAATGTTCGAGCAGCATTTAAGCCAGCTGCACTAGCTCCAACAATAACGTATCTCATTTTGAAATCTGGACCTCCAATTCTTTAAGTTTTTCTTCTGTGGGAACACTGTCTTTATCCCATCCTCTTAACTGATAGTATTCATCCAACATCTTTCCAAGATCCTCTACATGGCCTTTTGAAGGACCCGTTTTGATTGGTTCATTTAATATTCTTGGAGGTAAGGTATCATCCTGTCTTGTAAAACCAGCTTTAAGATTGAAAAGCTTTTCAATATTCCAAATTCTTTCTCCAATTTTCATGAACTCTTGGGCATCTATTGAAAAACCTGTTGCAGTTGACACCATCTCGGCTAACTCATTAGCACTGAGACCAAAAGTCGTGAACAAACATATTCCAGAAGAATCAAGTGCACCGGTTAAATCTTGTAAGGTTTTAATTATAGCCGCTTTGCCTTCATAAGCGTACTGATCAGCATCTCCCAATACCTCTACGGCTGTTCCATATCCTCTGACGTGGCAAGCACCACGATTGCTAGTTGCATATTCTAAACCCATACCTTTGATAGCCCTTGGATCGTAAGCTGGGAACTCCTGTTTCTTTGCCGACATGGAAAGTTCCGGATGACCATAATGCTCTGCTAAGCGATAGGAACCTTGAGCTAATAATTTCCCAAAATTTCCTTCTTGCTTGCATGCCAATTCCACGGCTTTTAACATAGCTTCTGCTGAACCAAATCTAAGTTCAAAAGGGGCATCTTCCTTGGGCATATATCCTTTTTCGTACAATTCCATGGCACAGGCGACAGTTGAACCCATAGCGATAGTATCGATTCCATATTTATCACAAAGATGATTTGCACTTATCACTGCATCAAGGTCTGAAACACCACACATTGCACCAAACGACCAAACTGATTCGTATTCTGGACCTCCTCCAATAGTTCCTTTATACGGTCCACTTTTTACTACCGTTACCCTACCACAAGCTATTGGACACTCGGCACATCCTTCATTTCTAATTAAATTTTTCTCCCTTAGAGTTTCTCCACTAATTTTATTTGCCTCTGGGAAAAAAGCATCTTGGGCATTACGAGTGGGGAACCCACCAACACCATTGATAACATTCACCAACATTGCGGTACCTAACATAGCAGCCCCTTGACCTGCAAAGGCATCTTTGCTTAAAATATCTCTAGCCTTATAAACTGCTTTCATAAAAGCTTCAGGATCAGCCACTGGAGTATCTTCATTCCCTCTAACGGCTATACCTTTTAGATTCTTACTTCCAACTGCGGCGCCAACACCGGTTCTTCCAGAAGCCCTATGACCATTGAACATTACGCTAGAGATAGGAGATAATTTCTCACCAGCCGGTCCAATCGTCATGGTTTCAGCCAAGGGATGTGTTTGCTCTCTTATCAATTCGTCACTTTCGTCAGCCAATTTCCCCCATATTTCCTTTGCGGATCTGAATTCTACTTTACCTTTGTTAATCCATATATATACAGGTTCGGCTGATTTTCCTTCAACAACGATCATATCGTATCCTGTGTGTTTCAAAGCGGGGCCAAAATGTCCACCTGCATTAGAGCACGCAATAGCTCCATTCAAAGGGCCTTTTGTGATTACCATAGTTCTTCCAGAAGAAGGAGCTAATGTTCCATCTAAAGGACCAGTGGCAAAAATGACCTTGTTTTCTTCAGAGAGAGGATCTACTTTCGGATCGATTTCTTCCAACAACAAACGAGTCCCATACCCTCTGCCCCCTAAATATTTCTGAGCCCACTCTTCATTCAATGGTTCACTTTTTACTTCTTTGGTTGTTAAGTTAACTCTCAATAATTTACCTTTGAATCCACCTTTTATCATTTTAAGCTCCCCCCTTTACTAAATCTTTTGCGATTTCTTTAAGGCGGGTGGCAGTTTCCCTTACTTTCACATTTGTGATATCTTCTACTTCTTCGTAAGACAAAGCTCCTGGATAGCACACTTTAATACACGCTGGATCCCCACCACAGTTATCACATTTTATTACCTCTTTCCCTGTGTGATCCAATTTTATGGAACCCCACGGGCATGCTACGATGCACTGTTTACATCCGATACATTTTTCCTTGTTAAGTTCTACCACCCCTGTTTCAGGGTTCTTAGTCAGAGCGGAAGTAGGGCATACTTCTTCACAATATGCTCTCTCACACTGCAGACAAACACTTGGGACGAAGGTTAAATCTTCCCAAAACTCGTTCACTTTGATTCGAGAGTCAAGGGGGTTAAACTTTCCCGTATGCTCAAAAGAACAAGCATACTCACATGCCCTACATCCCGTGCATTTTGCCTGATCCAACATCAATACTTTCATGCACACTCCTCCTTTCAATATTTTAAAATGTTAACTGAACTACAGTTAACTAAAAAAAAAGAAAACTTTGTTACATTCAAACTCCTATTTTTGAAAAATTTATATTGTTGTTATTTTAACTCTTATGTAAAAAAAAGTCAATTTGATTTATTGGCAATTAGAAGCGTTTAGGGACGATTATTTTCAATTAGAAGGCAAATTCTTGCAAATAAGCGCTTTTCTTAATCTTATCTTGAAGAGCAAGGATTAATAGAGGAATGAAATTTCTATTTTTTCATCGAAGGTTCACCATCTGTCTTTTTCTTTTACATATTTAATTCAGGTAGATGCGATTGAATAATCGCATCTACCTGAGAAGTTCACCTTATTACAGAGACTCCTGAAAAATTCTTTGTAAAACTTCATCATTAACTGGAATAGGTGCCAAGGGTAGCATAAGTTTTCCCGCAATTGAGGTTTTAGCCTGTTCTACTAACTTGGATATATCCTTTTCCGAAAAGTACTTCCCCATACTTGTAGGCTGTCCAACCATGGATAACCACTCTTTTATTCGTTCGGCAGCAAAGCTATCCTCACCAGGAAGGCCTCGAAGCTCAGGCACAATTGGGTGATATATATCAGCCAGAACCTCAGGTACAGCGTGATAAATTTCTTTGACCACAGCTGGCAGAAGAATCCCAAGTCCTTCCCCATGAGTTACTTCTGGGTTGATGGCGCTCATGGCGTGCTCCAATACATGAGTTATGTGTAAGAGACCAATATCAAATGAAATTCCAGCAATAGCAGAAGCATACATCAACCAATAACGCGCAACGAGATTCTTTGGTTCAACAATTGCCTGAGGCAAATATTTGGACACTAGTCGAATAGCTTCACGAGCTAAAGCTATCGAGTAAGGGTTTGTAGTAATCGTTGTTGCCGCTTCTGTGGCATGATTTATGGCATCAATGCTTGTTGATATAGTTTGTTTGAGAGGCAGAGATAAAGTAAGCTGTGGATCGTCAATGGAATAAGTGGGATAAATGTGAGGAGAATTGATAGCCGGCTTATCATCTCCGTCAGATTGAGCTACAGCAAATGCATCTGTTTCACTACCGGTTCCATGAGCTGTATTAATGACCACAATGGGCAAAGCTCCAGTAATCGGTTCTCCTTTTTCGTAAAAGTCAACTGCTTTTTTCCCAGAGTGATACATCAGCACTGCTACAGTTTTGGCCGTATCTATAACCGAACCTCCTCCAATTGCCAAAACTGCGGTGGCTTGCATCTTCTCCCCCACCTGTGCAGCCTCCTCACAGTTATCATAAGTGGGGTTAGGCCGGACACCACTGTAATGCTCAAAACCCTCCGCTTCTTTATTCAGCACAGGTTCTACAATATCCCATGCTCCGCAAGCTTTGTAAGCAACATTATCTGTTACGACCAATATTTTGCCATGACCACTGTTCCGCAAATTTTTAACAATGTCCTCAATCTTGTTGATCGCTCCAACACCAAAATAGGTAACAGGCCGAGCAGGTTGCAACGCGAAAACTTTGTTGATATCAATCTTGTTTTCGTTAAAATTCATAATACACCTCCTCTCATTCTCAAAATACTCTCTTTAGAAACTCTAAAACACTCACTACATCATGGTTTTAAAAAATAACTTTTTACAAAATACCTCCTTTTTCCTTATACGCTCTTATTCAATATTTGAAACTCTTTTTTACTAATTCTCTGAAAAGCAAGGCATTTTATCGTATTCTCAAACCCTCATAAAAACCATCTCCTTTTTCATAATTTTTTCTATTTCTAAAGTGTCTATTCTCAAAATGTAGTGTCTTCAGAAACTCTAAAAACACTTATCATTTCGTTTTTAAAAAACGATTTTTTCAAAACGCCCATTTTTCACCTTCTGTGCTTTCATTCAGTATTTGGAGTTCTTTTTTATATTGCTATTCTTTCTCACCATTGATAAACTTGCTTTAACTCAACCTTCATTATCTACTATTTTCGTGATAGAACCTATTTTAACTCTTATGTAAAAAAAAGTCAATTTGATTTATTGGCAATTAGAAGCGTTTAGGGACGATTATTTTCAATTAGAAGGCAAATTCTTGCAAATAAGCGCTTTTCTTAATCTTATCTTGAAAAACAAGGATTAATAGAGGAATGAAAGTTCTTATTTTTCATTGAAGGTTAATTATTTCAAGGGAATAATCTTTTAAATCTATGAGTAGTAACTTGTTGTCGAGGGTATCTTTTCTTCCAATTATTACTTTAATTGTTTCTATTACTTGAAGGGATGCCATAATCGATACTACAGGTGAGATAACAGAGACCTTTTCTTGTGTTGTATCAATTTCTCCGAATATATCTTTTAAAGACGAAGTTTTACCTGGGATTATGGTTGTCAATTGACCATACCATTGATTAACGCCTGCATGAATATAAGGTACGTTGGATTCCCAAGCAAGTTGTTCAAGAATATATCTCGTTTCGAAATTATCAAGAGCGTCTAATATGACGTTCACATCTTTGGGTATTTTACTCTCTTTTGAAATTTTTTCTACCTTTGTTTCTATTTTCGTAGGCAAGTTAAAAGATTCAAGAATTTTTTTAGCTTGATCAACTTTGTATTCACCAATGCTATCCACGCCATATAAAACTTGACGGTTTAGGTTAGAAGGTTCAACCTTATCATAATCCACCAAATATATTTTTTTTACACCAACCCTTTGTAACTCCAAAGCCTGATGAGTTCCAAGACCTCCAGCACCACCAATATAAACAACAGCTTGTTTTAACTTTAAAGACTCCTCTTTTGAGAACAACCCTTTTTGTCTTTCCAAGTAATCCATATCATCCTCCTCCAGAAGGGGGAAAAATTGTTATTTCATCTTTATTTTCTACCAACGTATCCAATCCTTGTAAATGGCGAATATTTCTTCCATTTAATAATACTATTGTACCGCTTTTAAGTTCCCCGTTTTCTAGTAGTTTTCTACTAAAGTAATTATCAAACTCTTGATCCAATAATTTTATTATTTCTTTAACAGATTTCGATCCTGATAATTGGTAATCGACTTCATCCTTTTTCAAGTCAAGCTTTATTAGGGAAAAGAATTTTATTTTCAAATCTTTTCACTCCTTTCCAGATTCATTTCCAATTTTTCAATATCTTCCTTATAATTTATATTGAAAAACAGTTTTTCGGGTTCTCCAATTTCTCTTATAATGGTTTCTTTTATTATTCTAACCTTTACTTTGGGGAAAAAACTCTTCAACTTTAATTGATCATTTTTTAGTGAAGCATTGATAAAAGGCAAACATTTTTTGCTATAAACAGCGGCAAGTGGCTCAAGGTAAGAGTTGTACTCGGGCACAAGAACGTCATAATCTTTCTTCTGTAAGTTTACAAATTCAAAAAATTCACTTGTCAAAAAAGGCATATCACAGGCTGTCAAAAAGTTGTAGTCGCTATCAGAACAGGTTAAACCCGTAAGCAACCCGCCTAATGGGCCTTTATTTGGTATTATATCCTCACAAAAAAATACATCTTGCAAAAAAACATACTCTTTTACGTTGCCTATTATGTATACTTTTTCAAATGCATTTTTTAGACCTTCAACAATCTGTTCTATCAAAGGTCTTCCGTTGATTGTTTCCATTGCTTTATTAGTCCCAAATCTGCTACTCTTGCCTCCTGATAGAAGTAAAGCGTTCATCAATTAAAACCTCTCTTCTTGAAACTCTTTTTTCAACTTTTTCTAACTTAACTGGGGTTATTTTTAATTCGGGTATCTTTGCTTTTAAATCATAAACACGATTGGTAAGTTTATTGGCTGGACTTTCCGCATAGTGAAAAGGCATGAAAAGTTGGCCAGGTTGAACTCTTTGTCCAACCTTTGCATAGGTTTCAACCGTTCCTTGAGGCGAAGTTATCCTAACTCTATCTTTATCTTTGATCCCCAATTTTTTTGCATCTTCTATGTTTATTTCGACATAAGAGTCTGGTTCATGCTTGTCAATAGGATAGGATCGCCTGGTCATAGTACCTGTATGGAAATGGTATAACATCCTTCCTGTCATTAAGGTAAAATTGTACTTTTCATCGGCTTCTTTTTCTGGAGGAGCAAACTCAACTGGAAAAAACTTGCCTTTCCCACGAGAAAAACCATCCTTATGCAAATATTTTGTACCTGGATGATTAACATCAGGGCAAGGCCATTGCAAACCACCTTTTTCCAATCTTTCATAACTTATTCCGCCGTATAATTTTGATACTTGTGCGATCTCATCCATAATTTCAGAAGGAGAATTATATTTCATTTCATAACCCATTTTATTAGCCAATTTAGTTAATATCTCCCAATCTGCTTTAGCCCTTCCAGGAGAGTTGACCGCTTTTCTCACCCTTTGTATGCGTCGTTCGGTATTTGTAAACGTACCCTCTTTTTCAGCAAACGACGCCGCTGGCAAAACTACATCTGCAAATTGTGCAGTTTCAGTCAAGAATATATCCTGCACTATTAAAAAATCCAAACTTTCTAGAGCTTTTTTAACATGGTCTTGATCTGGATCAGACAAAAAAGGATTCTCACCCATTATGTAGAGAGCCTTTATCTTTTTACCAGCTTCTTCAAACATTTCTGTTAAAGTCAATCCTTCTCTATCAGTTAATTTTACACCCCAATAATTCTCAAACTTTTCTTTAATTTTGGGATCACTGACTTTTTGATAACCAGGATAAACATCAGGTAAAGCCCCTACATCACAAGCACCTTGCACGTTGTTTTGTCCCCTTAATGGATTGACTCCTGTGCTTTCAAAACCAACGTTCCCAGTTAAGAGTGCAAGATTCGTAAGAGAAAGTACGTTGTTAGTTCCGTATTTATGTTGAGTTATTCCCATTGCAAAATATATTGCTGCTTTTTCGGCTAAACCAAACATTTTTGCAGCTTCGATTATCTTATCTGCTGGCACACCTGTAATCTGGGATACTTTAGATGGTGTATAACCTTCTATTACTTTTATATAACTTTCAAATCCTTCCGTTCTTTCTTCAATGAATTTTTTATCAAGTAACCCTTCCTGGACGATAACATTCATCATTCCATTTATTAAAGCCACATCTGTTCCAGGCTTGTGATGTAATGAAATGTCAGCAATTTCAGAAAGTTCTATCTTCCGAGGATCTGCTACTATTAAATGGGTCCCGTTTTTCTTCGCCTTTTTTATCTTGCTTCCAATTACCGGATGATTCTCCATTGGATTTGAACCTATAACAAATATTACATCACTTCCCTCTATTTCTGATATAGAGTTGGTCATGGCTCCCGAACCAAATGCCATCCCTAATCCAACAACAGTGGAGGCATGACAAAGTCTGGCACAGTGATCTACAGAATTTGTACCAATTACTGCCCTCATAAATTTCTGCATAATATAGTTTTCTTCATTTGTACATTTTGCTGAGCTCAACCCACCTATTGAATCACTTCCATACTTTCCTCTTATATTCAATAGTTTTTCTGCAACATAATCTAATGCTTCTTCCCAACTAACTTTTTCAAAATGTCCATTTCTCTTTATCAAAGGGTCAGTCAATCTATCCGTGTGATTGACAAAATCATAACCAAAACGGCCTTTCACACAGCTTTCTCCATGGGGGTTTGGAGAGTTTTCGTTGTAAACCGAACCAACTTGAATTATTTTATTGTTTTTGGTTCTTAATTCCAATTGACAACCAACCCCACAGTAAGGACAGGTCGTTATAGTTTTATTAAATTCGTAATAACGCCCCTTCCCTTTGGAAGGAATATAAGTAAGAGCCCCTGTTGGGCACATTTCAACGCATTGCCCACAAAAGACGCATGGAGAATCTTTCCCTCCCAGATCTTCATCAAATGGAGGGCTAACTTTAGTTTCAAAACCTCTATTGACAAAATCCAATGCGTTACACATTTGAATCTCTTTACATGTTCGTACACATTTACCACAAAGTATGCATTTGTCTGGATCAAGCTGTATAAATTCATTCTGAGCTTTTATCTCAAAACGTGGGAGTTTCTTTGTTCCGAAGGTGGATTCTTTAATTCCATATTCGTAAGCTAAATCCTGAAGGACACAGTTTCCATTAGCTTCACATGTCATACAATCCATTGGATGATCAGAAACTAGTAAATCTACAACCGTCTTTCTAGCCTCGATAACCCGTTCACTATCCGTTAAAACCTTCATCCCATCAGTTACTGGTGTAACACAAGAGGCAACTAATTTACGATTATTTTCCAATTCTACCAAACACATTCTACAAGAACCTACATCGGATAAATGTGGACTATGACATATGGTAGGAATATAGATACCGTTTTGTTTTGCAACCTGGAGTATAGTTTGGCCTGGTTCAGCTTCGTAATCATTATGATTTATAGTAACTACCAAAACATAAGACCCCTTTCATTATTAAATTTACGAAAAATTCAATATCAAAAAATCATATTCTTAGCGGTGAAAATATTTACAACAACTTCTTCATCTACTAGTTGAAGTTTATCTGTAATATTATATCTCGTTATTCCTTTTGAAGAGTAAGAAATATAAAGATATCCATTTTTACAATCCATACTTAAAATTGGAAGATCTAAATCTATGATTCTATTTAAATCAAAATTTGACAGATCAACGATCGCCAATTGAGAGCCTATAGAATAAAATATATATTTATCATTCAGAGCAATTATATCGGGCGAATAATCAAAGCTAAAATAATTGATAATGTTAAAATTTACGTCTGTCCTAAATACCCCTTTTTCTGTTAAAAGGATAAATCCATCAGAAATTGAATGAATTTGTTCAATATGATCTTTGGAATAAAATTTAAAACTACTCTTTCCCGTTAAAAAGTTAAACTCTGTTATCTTATCTTCCTCAGCTATATACGCAAAGTTATCAATAATTTCTATATCTTGAGCCATTCCTACAAACACCTTTGTTCCATCAAAGAAAGAATATATATTCTCTTGGGCAATAACGAATACACCTTCTTGTGTTTCTTTTATACCTACAATGTTTTCAGGAAAACTTTTGGTAATTGTATTCGTAGCATCATAGAAATTAACTACATTTTCATTGAGTTCGTAAAAGCCCTTCTCGCCTTTTATCAAATCCCCAATATATCTTTTCTCCCATAACTTTTCTTTTTGTTTATCTATATAAACTATCTTTCCACCCTCATCAATTAATACTCCTGATTCTAATGTGACAAACTCATCAATTGAGTCAACTGTATTAATATACTTAAGTAATTTTTTAGTATTTAGGTCATAAATATACAGCCCGTCTTCGTTATTCGTTAAGTATATATACCCGTCATTTATCATAATATTTGGTCTAGAAAATTGTCCAGTAATAATTTCTTGAGTTTCTAATGATTCCAAACTTCTTTTATATACACCGTTATTCGTAGAAAAATAAAGCAAATCATCTGCTAAATGTATAGAAAAAGCATCTTCATCCCATATATACAATGGTTTCACATCATGTTTTTTTGTCGTGGTCAAATCTTTTGTTTCAAATATTTGTATACCCATTAAATCGTCGTTCACTACAAAAAAATCCTTACTCAAACTAATCATTCTAGGTGAAACCAACTGATCATAATGATTAATTTCTTCAACTGTTCGATCTTCTTTGACTTCATAAATCTTCATCCCTAAACCTGGACCAATAACAAATAAATACTTTTCAAACATTTCAACTTGGGTTACCATGCCCCGTAAACGAATATGTTCTTTCAATCTTATATACACCTTATCTTTCAAATCGAAGCTTATCAAGCCATTTTCACCATCCGCAACAAATAATAATTCTCCATTCGTTGCAACGGATAAAGAATCACCAAATGTGGAGTAAGAGTTTAATAAAGTTACTTTTTGGGGATCTGAAAAATCATAAATTTTCAATCCCTCTCTGTCAACAAGATAAAGATAATCTTCATAAATTTGAGCATCGTTAACATAACTACCGGTTGTTACTGAAGCAATTATTTCTTTCTTTTCAACATCGAAAACATAAAATCCTTCGTAACCTCCTATTATTACTCCGTATTTGGCATTTACTGTTGAAATAGGAATTTTTTCTTGAACAATCGGATTAGTAACCTCTTCTACTTGAGTACTACTCCCCTGAACAGACCTTTCTTTTGCAATTTGGATGTAAAATATTACAACCGAAGTCATTATCAAAATTAAAACAATTAAAAAGCCTAAAATAGTATAATTCTTAATAATTTTGCGCACGGGTTACACCCCAATATGTTATAATTTTAATATAATTATAACATAATTTTTTTCGTATATTCTTTAGCCCAGAGACAACTTTTTTTCTAAATACTTTTATGATATAATTTTTTAGAAATTTATTGAATTATAACTAACCATTTTAGAAACAAAATTTTGATTTTAAAAAGGGGGAGTAAAAATGCCATCCGAGTTGAAAATAGTCACATTCAACATTGGTAAAGAAAAGTTTGGCCTCGATATTATGAATGTGGATGCCGTAATTGAGTATGAAGAGACCACTAAATTACCAAATGCTTCTGACTATTTCGAAGGTGTAATAAATTATCGCAATGAAGAAGTTTTACCTATCATCAACCTGAGAAGAAAATTTAAAATGTCCGACTTTGAAGACAGATCTCACGCTAAAGTAATAGTTTTAAAAATCGATCAAAGACGTGTGGGAATAATGGTTGACGATGTAAAAAACGTAAGAAGTATCGACCCTAATTTAATAAACGAAAAACCTAATATAGGTGGAATGCGCGGAGCTGATTTTATAAGTGGCATAGCACGTTTAGAAGATGGTATGTTAGTAATATTAGATATAGATAAACTGTTGACTGAGGAAGAAAAGATAGCTATAGACAAAGTTATTAATAATTAACCTGCTTTCAAAAAGCATAAAAAGTGGCGATATATTTATTACGCCACTTTTTTATGAAAAATTCATTCTTCATCTGCAGATGTTGGAATAACACAAATAAATTCTAAATCTTCATCTCCTGCGTTCTTCAATTGGTGCTCTATGCCTCCAGGGACGTAAACAAAACTTCCAGCTTCAACTGTATTGTATTTTTCTCCATCATAAACTTCTGCCTTACCTTTAACTATAAATATTTCATGTTCCCATCTATGAGAGTGTTTAGGAGAATATCCACCTGGTTTAACAGTGAATAGCCTCATAACAAAATTAGGCGCTCCATAATTACTCTTCCCTATTAATATTCTTTTTTCAACATCTTTAGTCATTTCATTATTTATTATTAAAGGTTTAACTTCCTTTGCTTTACCTATTATTGCTTTTTCCTGCGACATATTCGATTTTTTCCTCCCTTGTATCTAAGTATTTTGTTTTTTATCTTTTGTTACTAGTTTTGGGATACTGGTCTTTATTTTTCCCAATCTGTTAACATCGCTCTCCAATGAGGCTTTATTTTGCTTTACAATTTCTTCATACACTTCTTCACGATAAATTTTTATATCTTTAGGTGCCTCAAAACCGATTTTTATACTTCCATTATCTTGTTCAACCATAATGAGTTTTATTTTTCTATTTCCTACTTGTATTACGATGGATTCTCCTATTTTTCTAGATAATATCAACAAATCTATTCACCATCTTTTTGAACAGACAGTATAGCATTACTTCTTTCCAATTCTTCTTTCAAAAGATGTCTAATTTTGTATTCTTCATTTTCAATTAAATATTGTACCCCTTTATGATTTTTTTGCGAAATAATAATTGGAGCAGCTAAATTTATAGTTATTTCATCTTCTTTTTCAGGTATAGTCAAAATACTTAGTATTATAGCATCTTCTGATTTCTCTAATTCCAAGTATTCTGTTAAATCTTGAGGAAGAGCAAACTGATAATCGTTTCTTATAAGTTGAGGAAAAGTAACAGGAAAAGCTACTTTCTTATCTTCTAACGAAGCTAACCACATGATGGGATAAGTATCTTCCGGTTCCAGCAAAACAAACTGTTTAAGATCTTCGAAACCAGGAATACCATACTCAAAAATTATCGTTCGCTCAGTATCTATCTTCACACTTCCCAACTTCGTTTCATATTCTTTTATCATAATTTTGGAAAACCTCCTTATAGAAAATCTGCCAAGGTTGGGGGAATAATATTACCAGCTGCCTTTAAAGCAGCTTGTAAGACATTTTGCTGAGTTGCCAATTCCATTACTACTTGAGCCATATCCGCATCAGCTTCATTGGATAAAAATTCTGTTGAAAAACTCTTAAATTCTTCCATTCTGTTTGAAGTCATTTCTAAAACTCGTTGAGTAGCTCCAACTTCCGTAAGATTCTTTAATACATTGTTTTGTATTTCTTCAACATTTTCCATCTCACTTTGAAGTGATGTGTAATCTCCTGCTTCTATAGCATTGGACAATCTTTTTACTATGGCAAAAATTGAGGCACCATAATCAGTTACAAAAGCATCATAAACTGTTTTACCGTATTCTATATCTTGCCCACCAACGGAAATCTTCTGCCTAATATTTGCTTCTGGGGGCATTATTATTTTAAAATTACCTTCGCTATCTATTTCCACGACTTTTTGATTGTTTTTAGCTCCCCCAAACACATAGTTTCCTGAAATTTCCGTATTTGCAATAGAAACTAGTTGCGTATTTATCTTGTCAAGTTCTTCTGATATAGCAACTCTGTCATTTTCGCTCAAAGTGATATTTTTTCCTCTTTCAGCAAGTTCTCTAATTCTAAGATATATTGAACTTACTTCCTGTAATGCTGTATCATACATATTCACATAATTTTGGGCTGTTTCCACATTAGTTTTATAACGTTCAATTTCCCTCAAACGACTGTCTAAATTAGAAATCCTTGTTGCAACAGCTGCATTATCTGATGGGTAACGAACTTTCTTTCCTGAAGTTAATTGAGAATTTAAATCACTATATTTCCTTAAAACATCTTGAATATCGTTAAGTGTTCTACTACTTAAAAGATTTTCAGTGATTCTCATGTTTTTACCTCCTCACCAACCAAACAAGTACTATTCACTCTATTATACAACACCCAAGTTGTTAATAACCGTCTCCATCATTTGATTCACCGCTGTGATAACCCTGGCAGAAGCATTAAAAGCCTGCTGATATTTGACAAGGTTAGTCATCTCCTCGTCTATAGAAACACCCATCACTCTTTCTTTTTCAAGACTTATCTCACTATTCAACATTTCACTGTTTAGCCTCATTTTATCTGCTGTTTCTCCCTTAACTCCTATATCTGTAACAATATTTCCTAAAAAGTTCGAAAAACCAACCCTCCCATTATCTAATACGGAATTATCATACATCTTGGATATTTCATCCCATACACTAACGTTTCCTGCACCAGTGGGAGAATAATTAATATCATAATAACCCAAGTCGGTTGCAAGTAAAGATGGATTCTCTTTTAAGTTAGACGATACAGAAATTTGATTGACTATTCCTAACTCGTTATCTATTTTCAAAAGATCAGCTTCAGAAAACTTTTCATCTATTTGTTCAGGGCTTATATCTGGAGAAATCAGTGTAACGATATTGTTAGAATCTTCTTCGATAAATCCTAAAGCATTGAATAATTTTTCAGGACCCTTTATAGTAACGTTCTTTAAGTCAAAATCTATTAGATTTCCAGCTCTCAACACAAATGAGCCATGTGGAGTTACAGAAGCGGTAACCCCTGTGTTTGTGGCATTGATTTTATCAACCAAGTCATAAGCAGTGTCTTTAAGAGGGTTGATCTCGATTCTTATTCCATTTATACTCATTTCTATTTTTTCATTTGAACCTAATAAATTATTCAAAGTAGGTTTTGAGGTATCTAAGGCGTCTAATGTTATTCTTTGTGCGTCATTTTCTGAAAGAGAACCATCTATGTCGTTCAATACGATGGTATCCAAGTCTGCATTTGGAGTTTTCGTTGTGGGAAGTATGTATATAAACTTCTTTATAATTTCATTCTTTTCATTCATTATTTCTTTTACTACGGCTTTCAAATAACCTCCAGATTGCGTATTTATATTTGATATCAAATCTTCTGCATCGGAAAATTCCATAGTATAAGTCTCACCGGACATTTCAAATTGAATTTTGCCAGGGATGATAAGCTTTGGAGGAACTATTGAATAATCCTCTTCTATTTTGTATGCCTCAATTTCTTTAGTAGGGAAACCGTATTCCCTGAGAAAATCTCCTTCTATATCAACTAGTAGTTTGTCTTGAAAACCAGAAGTATCATCAAAATAAATAGCATTATTTGTTGAATCATATTTTATTGAATTGCTATCGTCATATGGGGAAGGAGAAGTTGCAGAATAATCTACTGAGTAAAGATCGAAATTATTTAAATCAATTGAAGGATCACTATAAAAACTGCTTAAACTCGTGACGTGCTTAATTGTGTCTGGATGGAATACGTCCGAATTTCCTGCTATCCTGAAAAATCTTGAATTTTCAAAACCTCTTTTGGTACTTATATCAGCAAAAAAGTTGGCTCCTGTTATAGTTCCTGTTGAATCCCACCCTTCTTTATAAATAAGATTAGTTGTATCTACTAAATACAAACCAAACTCATCGAGTTGTTGTTGATAAGAAGGGATGATTTCATCTCTCAATTCAAAAAGTGCAGACATTTTTCCATCGTTAAAAGTCAACAAATTACTGCCTACATAGGCATAATATGCATCATTTGTTTCTGCAATGGTTAAGGATCTTATCTCTTGATAACTACTTCCATTTAAAACTACTTTATCCCCCATACTCAAAGAAATTTGACCATTTGAATGACTTGTTATTCTTATATTGGAAAGTTCTGAAAGTTTATCCAACAATCTATCCCTCTCATCAAGCAAATCATTAGGGGAACCACTCATTGAACTTGATGTGAGTATCTTTTGATTTAAATCGGCAATCCTTTTCAAATAACCGTTTATTTCGTCTATTCTGAGCTTTATTTCATTGTTTATATCATTTTTTAATTCTTCTAACCTATAGTTAAGATCTTTCATGGTGTTAACTAATTCTTCCGCTCGAGATACAACCTGAGTTTTAGCGGCTTCATTTGATGGATCAGTTTTCAACTCCTCGATTGATGCCCAGTAAGAATCATACATATTTCTCAAACCCGTTTCTCCAGGTTCACCAAACAATTGTTCAATATAATGCACATTAGAATATATATTTTCCCAATAATTCAAACGAGAAGAAGTTTCTCGAAATTGCAAATCTAAAAATTCGTCTCTCACTCGTTGAATATCGCTTACCGTAGAACCAGTTCCAAAAGATAAAGCTGCTCCCCCACTCCCTATCGTTGTTAAATTAATAGGGTTGGTAGTCACAATAACAGGACTTTGCCTAGAAAAGCCCTGGGTATTAGAATTAGAAATATTATGGGCGACAACGCTCATAGCGATTTTATTGGTATAAACTCCTAGTAAACCCGTGTTCAATAGGCCGTTCAAAGTCATTGCACACACGCTAACCCCTCCAACTTCTTGAAGTTAAATCTTTGTTCAATCTACTACCCTTTTGAGAGTAAGTTTTGCTGTTCGTAATCGATTCAGGATTCAAAATTTGATATATAAAATTGTTCAAGTTAGATTGAAATGAAATGATGTTACTTAAAAGATCGATTTCACTCACTAACTCCTTTAAATTTTTAACTAGTTCTGAAAAGAGAAGTGCAATTTCATAATCATTCTTTGAAAAATAATCAATAATCGATTCTAATTTGTTCTGTATTCTTTCTTCCAAACATATTTTCGATATTAACTGTGCTCTTAAACCTTCTATTTTTTTAAAGTTACTTGCTAATTTTTCAATCGTCAAAAGGGTTGAATTAATCTCTTCGATAGATGCTTTTTTTACTAAGCTTTCCCTAAGGTTATAAAAAGATTTTTTTAACTCTATTAAACTAACGTTCTCTTCCTTTAATACTTTTTTTATCGCTTCTAAATCATTACTAATGTTGGTCACCTACTTTACTCAAACATTTTGTTTACAATTTGATCTACATTGATATTATACGAGCCGTTTTCAATAGATTCCTTCAATTTCGATACCAGTTCTTGTCGAATTTCTGGTATCTTACTTGATAGTTCTATATACTTCTTTGATTCTCCTGTAATCCTATTTGCACTTTCTAGGTTTTCAGATTTTACCTGCCTCTTAATAAAATCCTTATCAAGCCTTTTTCGATTTATTTTATCTAAATTATTACCATCTGCAGGATTGATATTGTTGATATCCATAATTTAGTCCCTCCTTTCAACAATTTGAATTTCATATGTATTATCGTCCACAATTATTATAACATTAGAAGTTTGTAGCAAAATTATTTTTTTCCAAAGACTTTTATACCTTTGTAGCAATAATAAAGAAATATAAATTTAAAAATTTTATTTATTTTTTTACTTGACTTTTCTATTTTTTAGGTATATAATTTTTTTAGACAAACCTAAAAAATAGATATTTCATAAATAAAAAATCATCAAATAGGAGGTAGGTAAATATGGAAGGAAGAATTCCTTTAATTGGAGAAAAGTTTCCTGAAATGAAAGTATTAACAACGGACGGTGTAAAAGAACTACCAAAAGACTACAAAGGAAAATGGTTGGTACTTTTTAGCCACCCAGGGGATTTTACACCCGTATGTACAACAGAATTTGTTGAATTTGCAAAAAAGCATGAAGATTTCAAAAAGATAAACACAGAACTTCTAGGACTTTCTGTTGATGCTGTTTATTCACACATCAAATGGATGGAATGGATCAAAGATAACCTAGGTGTGGAAATTACTTTTCCAATAATAGCTGATACAATGGGAAGAGTAGCCTCAAAATTGGGAATGGTAGACCCAGAAAAAGGTTCGGCAACTGTTAGGGCAGTTTTCATTTTAGATCCTGAAGGAACTATCAGACTGATCATGTATTATCCTTCTGAAGTAGGAAGATACATCAATGAAATATACAGAGCTGTAAGGGCTTTACAATTGTCAGACAAAAACAAGGTAGTAACCCCAGCCAATTGGCCTGACAACTCAATACTTGGAAGTAAGGTAATAATTCCACCAGCATCAACTTATGCTGAAGCAATGAAGAGAAAAACGTCAGCCGAAGAAGGATACGATTGGTGGTTAAAGGTTAAAGAAGTTAAAGAATAATACTAAACCCCAGCTAGTAGGAAGTAGATAAGATATTATCTACTTCCTACTTTTTTATGATACAATTATGAATATAAAATCGAATGAAATTAGACACTTTTCATGGGAGGCGCTTTGAAGGTTGCGTAAAGATAGAATAGAAAAACTTCTCAATAAGATGGCAAAAAATAATATTTATCAGGCAATAATATCCTCACCACCTTCTCTTTACTATTTTCTGAATGAGTGGTTTGAACCTGGAGAAAGGTTATTGGTATTATTCGTAAATACTTCTGGCGAAGTTAAATTGCTAGTCAACGAATTGTTCCCGGTAAATACTGTTGAAGAAGAAAATTTAATCAAATATTCTGATTCAGAAGATCCCCTTAAAATTTTATCTTCTCTTATTGAAAAAGATAAACCTATAGGCATAGATGGAAGTTGGGAAACCCGTTTTCTTTTAGGTTTAATGGATATTATTAAAGATTTACCTTTAAAACAGCTTTCTCCAATAATTAGTGAATTAAGGATGGTAAAAGATGTTGATGAAATAGCGTTAATGAGGTCTTCTTCTTTATTAAATGACTCAGCTATGGAAAAGGTTATAGAATTAGTATCAGAGATGCTTCCAGAAAAATACTTAGCCAAAGCCATCAAAAATATCTTCGAAAGAGAAGGAGCCAATGGTGTTTCTTTTGAACCTATAGTAGGATACGGTCAGAATACTGCTAATCCTCATCATATGCCTACTAATGCAAAGTTAAAAGATGGAGATGTCGTATTACTAGACATGGGTTGCATAAAAAATTATTATTGTTCAGATATGACAAGAACAGTCTTTTTTGGCAAACCTATTGAAACCTTGAAAAATATTTATCATATAGTTTTAGAAGCCAATTTAAAAGCTATTGAAAAAATAAAACCTGGCCTTAAGGCGTCTGAAATTGATGCTACCGCGCGTAATTATATAGAAAGCAAAGGATATGGAAAGTACTTTACTCATCGAACAGGGCATGGTGTAGGGATAGAGATTCATGAAAAACCTTACATATCTTCAAATAGCGAAGAAATTCTAACACCTGGCATGATCTTTTCAATAGAACCGGGAATCTATTTACCTGGTGTCGGCGGAGTAAGAATAGAAGATCTGGTTTTGGTGACTGATAATGGTTGTGAAGTATTAAATAGGTATCCAAAAGATTTCTTGGTAATTTAATCACTTCTTATGCTTTCGATCAATTCTTTGCTACTAATTGAAACGAGAGTCTTTTTTCACTAATTTAGTTAGTACCTTCCACTTCGCTGAACTCATTTTGATTTTCTTTCACACTTAACAATCCTAAAAGTATGGTATAATAAAAGTACAGATACTTCAATTTTTTTGAGATAGGAGGTGGATGAATGTATAAAAATATGACTTTTGAGGAAATTTTAAATAAAATTTCATCCACAGATCCAGCTTCGGCTGGAGAAACTGTCACAGCTTTAGTAGGGGCTTTAGCGTCTGCTCTGGGTTACATGGTGGCAAATTACACTATCTCCAATGAAAATGACAAGGATTATGAGAATACACTAGAAGTAGCTTTAGAAAATCTTATAGACATCAAAGAAAAACTTATGGAATACGCTGAAGAGTCTTCTAAATATTCAGAAAGGATCCAGAATGTCAGGGAAGGAAAAGATAAGGACAAATCTTTAACAGGTGCCGCCATATTTTCTTTCAACATGGCAAAATCATCTTATAACATTCTAAAAAATTGCTTTACCTTGTACAAATATGGCAACCCCGTACTAAAACCAGAAGCAAAAATCACTTGTTATTTAGCATGGGCAACGTTGAATTCCGCCATTATTTCTGTTGAAGCAAATTTAGAAAAAATAAAAGAGGCAGAAGTAAGACAAAACCTTTTAAATGATACAATAGAGTTCAAGAATGAAGCGGATTCCTTGTTAAAGGATTTGAAGGAGGAAATAAAAAATTAATGGATGATTCACCTATAAAATTTGAATTAATTCATATTGATAGATACACTGGGGCTAGGCGTGGGCGAATCGTCACAAAACATGGCACTATTGAAACACCAGTTTTTATGCCTGTAGGTACGAATGCAACCGTAAAAACTTTAACTAACTCGTTATTAAACGATATCAATACTGAGATAATATTAGCTAATGCTTTTCATCTTTACTTAAGACCAGGATTAGAGGTTCTTGAGCATTTTCAAGGTCTTCATAACTTCATGAACTGGGAGAAGCCGATTTTGACAGATAGCGGAGGGTTTCAGGTATTTTCCTTACCAAACACTAGATTAACTGATGAAAAAGTAATTTTCAAATCTCCACTGGATGGTTCTCAAATAGAGTTAACTCCCGAGAAATCTTTGGATATACAAAAAGTAATTGGATCAGATATTGCAATGGTTTTAGATGTATGTATAAACTCCTTGTCTGGGTACGATGCTGTAAAAGATAGTGTGCAAAAAACTTTTAATTGGGCTTTAAGATCCAAACGATATCATAATAGCAACGGACAGGCATTATTCGGTATAGTTCAAGGAGGCCTCTTTGAAGATTTAAGAAATCTCAGTTTGTCTCAGATAACCTCTTTAGATTTCGATGGTTATGCCTTAGGAGGATTAGCCGTAGGAGAAAAATACCAAGATTCTGAAAAGATTTTAAAAGCTTTTGGAAATAAATTACCTGAAAACAAACCAAGATACATAATGGGGATAGGTTCTCCCACTATGATGTTTTTATCTGTAGAAAACGGTTTGGATATGTTCGATTGCGTCTTACCAACAAGAATGGGAAGACACGGAACAGCATTAACCTGGAAAGGAAAACTAAACTTAAAATCCTCAGAGGTTAAATTTGATCAAAAACCTATTGATGAAAAATGTGATTGTTATACATGTAAAAATCATTCACGTGGTTACATACACCATCTTTTTAAAAAAGATGAGGTACTCGGGAAAATTCTTTTAAGCATTCACAATCTGCGATTCAACATTTCTCTGGTAGAGAAAATGAGAGAAGCTATAGAAAATAACGAATTTAAATTTTTTAAAGATGAATTTTTTAGCAGTTCAACATATTCTTTAACTAATTAAAGCACTAGAAAGGAGGGATCCCCAGTGAAATCGTTTATAAAGTACTACAATGAAATAAAACCTTTATATCAAAATAAATTAGACCTTACCAAAAAATTCCAAGAGATCCCCAGTCTTTTTTCAGAAAGTGTAAGTAAGTTACTAGAAAACATTTATGGAGAAGATAACTTAGATAGAAAACTTATAGAAAGTTATATAGAATTCGATCCAGATAAAGAGCCTTATTTTAAATTAAAAAAAGAACTGATGAATTTTTTAGTTGAAGATTGGACTGATAGTGATCTTCCAAGCATTTTAGAAAAAATGGCTAAAGCTGCCTACGCTAGATATAAACATATAATTGAAGATCATGATAGAACCGAAACATTTAGAATGGAATGAAAAATAGAGTTAAAAAAAATTTGTCAAACCTGGGGCAGCATCCCCAGGTTTATAAGTTATAAATAAAATTAGAGAAAGGTAATCAAATGGATGATAAAAATAAAGATATAACTAAAATAAAAGATATGTTTTGGAAAGCTTTATTCCTTTTATACATAGTTTTTATTATATATCTATCGGTTTCCAAACCCATAATTAATTATAGTAGTTTCAAAGGAGAAGACAAAATAGTTCATTTTGTTTCGTATTTTTTGGGTGCCGATTTTTTCTTTATGGCTTTTTTCAAAAAAAGTAAAAGATCTTATTTTATACTTTTTTTGATTTTTTTTCTTTTAGTTCCCTTACTAACAGAATATTTTCAAAAATTCAGTATTTATCATACATATAGCCATTTAGACATGGTTACAAGTTATTTAGGTGCCGTGTGTGGTTCTCTTTTTTTTGCCTTCAAATATAAGGCTTTCAATTAGTTTAAAAAAGTATGAAGAGGTGCGTTTCTTTTGAAAGAAGTAAAATATGCTATAGTTTACCTGAATATTGATCCCAATTATGCAAAGTTGAATAATCTCCCTGTAAAATTACCTATTTTAGTGGAAGATTTTCAAAAAGCAAGAAAAACCAATAAAATACCTTTGGACATAATTATTAGAGGATTAGAAGCTCAAATTGATATAGATAAAAACAATCAATATTACTTATCTTACTTGGTTTATTATTATTATGAAGCTTTTAAAAAATCCCTCAACGATACAGATTTTGAAAAGGCGAAGGAATTTTTAGATAAGGCAGGTAAAATTTACCCCGATTATCGATTGCATTTTTATACTGGATTATACTACAAAAAATTAGGAAATCTTGAACTGGCAGAATTACATTTAAAACAATCAATAAAAGAAAAGCCAAATTTTGCATATGGTTATTATGAACTCGGTAATCTTATGTATGAAAGAAATATCTACGACGAGGCGATAGAATACTACTCTAAATCCGTCGAACTTGAAAAGGACTTTACGTTAGGGTTTCTGAAAATGGCAGATGTATACATGGAAAATGGCAGATTTGAAGAAGCTATACCCCTTCTACAAAAATGCATAGAAATTGATGAAAAATTCGTTCCTGCCTATGAAAGATTGGGTGTTGCTCTGAATATGCTTCAACGCTATAAAGATGCACACAAAGTCCACCAAAAAGCTTTAGAAATAGATAGCAATAGATATGAAATTTATTATAACGATGCTCATTCATTGGCTAGATTAGGAAACCACAACGAATCAATAAAAGCTTTAGAAAAAGCCGCCTCTTTGAATGAAACAGATTATATACTTCACGAATTAGCTTTGGAATATAAAAACATGGGAAGATACTTACAAGCAATTGAAACAGAGGAAAAAGCTTTAAAATTAGCTTCAGAAGAAAATAAAGACCTTATTGTTTTAACTTTATTAAAACTCTATGTAATAATAGAAGACGAAGAACAAGTGGAAATATACTTTGAAATCTTGAATCTCAATTCTGACTTTCACGAAGCCGCTGTTAATTTCAAAGTATTGTTCGAATTATCCCAAGGTAGAGTAGAAAAAGTGAAAGAGATATTGTTAGAAGAATCCGTATCAAGTTTTACTCTACTAATAGATAAATTAGATAGATTAGATTTTTACATCTCCAAACTTGAAGATTTTACAGATAAAAATATCTCTGACTCAATATTTGAAAGTATAGACGAATTTGGCAACATCGACCCTTTTACTTTGTCGGAGCATCTGGTAGCTAAAGGAATAGAACGTCCATTCATTAGCTGGTTAAAAGAGAGTTCAATAGAGTCAAAGTCATATCCAGATGGTGTTGAATTACTCACAAACGGCCTACTTCTTTCTGGCTTTAATTACGGCCTATCGGAAAGGGTAGCAACAACTATATCACAGTTTCTTTGGAAAGACGGTGATGGGTTAGCTTTCGGTAGATTACTCTTAAGATTCTACCAAGATCGAATCTTAGGAGAATCGTTACCCTTAGAGCCCTTTATTCAAGAAAATGTGGAAGAAATCAAAGATATGTCTTTTACTTTTGCCCAAATATTTGCTAATTACGAAGAACATTTGATGGATTTCGACTCGATAGTAGATTTTAAAATAAATAACTTTAAAGATGCTCTAAAAGTTTTTTTGTCCATGTTTAGAATACAAACTACAGCCGAAGAAATAACTTCAGTCAAATTCAAAGATCATAACACAAAAATTTTATCTTTATTCATACAGAATCTTAACTCGATTTCCAACTCTTTTTTGCAGTAAATTCCATACCAAAAATAAATTTTTTAGAGGTGTTACATGAAAAATTATTTAATAATATTTGTAGTGATTTTATTTTCCACTATTACTTTTGCTTTGAATATAAATATTCTCTCCCCACAAGAGAATGCCCAAAACGTCGATATAAGAACTTCTTTTAGATGGCAAACCATAGACGCAGAAGGAAAAGAGCTTAGATATAAGATCTATATCTCTGAAGATGCCAATATAGACGAAAAAGATTTGAAATTGGAAAATATTTTTTCAAACTTTTATACGGGAGACGTCCTAAAGCCTGAAACAACTTATTACTGGAAAGTAGAAGGAGTTGATCAGGATGGAAACGTGTACTCCAGTAAAACCGCTAAATTTACTACAAGAAGTTTACGTGCTGGGGATGCATATATTATCATATTTGAAGAGTTTGATAAAATTCTTCCTTTAGATGATGACTTCCTGGGCATATCGAAAAACAAAGTTGAATTAATGAATGCCAATAAAGTTATAGTAAAAACGGTTGATTTTGAACAAAATATTGAAAATGGATTCTTGACAAGTAACGCTGTTTTTCTAGTTACTCAAAGTGAAACTTATATCTTTGACTATTCTTTAGAAAAAAGGGAACAATTAAATGTCAAGATTAAAGGTTTAGCAGGAGAAAATATCTTTTACAGTGAAAATGAAATCTTTTCGATAAGCGACGATTTCCAAATACAAAAACAAATCGATTTCAACAACATTCAAAAAGCCTTAGTAAAAGATGGATATATCTATCTTTTAACTGAGAATAAATTTGTTAAAATGAATAGTAATTTTGAGACCGTTGAAAATTTCGATTTCAACGGCAAAACTTTTGATTTCGACTATCTCGAAATTCAAAATATGACTTTATTCCCAATATTGGCTAATAATAATATTACACTCTTAGATACCAATTTACAGAAAATATCACAACTTGACTTTCAAATTGAAACTCAAAGATATCAAAGAAAAATATACACATATTACGACAAAATAGTTCTATTATCCGGTTCAAAAAATCTTAACTTTTATGATTCTGAATTAAATTTAATCAGAACTTTCACATATGAAGAAAATTTCAATTATTTTGTCCCTGTTAACAAAGATAGATTCATATTAGTAGGAGAAAGTATTAAATCCTTCAATTTGGAAGGAAATTTAGTTTGGAACTATTCCACAATAAATAAATTCCAAATAATCGATGAACCCTTAGTATACGACAAAGGTTTAATGGTAGGGGTAAAAGACTTCTTAACTCGATTTCTAATATTTTATGATGATTTCGATTCTCAATACTATTTCACTCGATACATCAAAGAAAAAATGCCTTTACCTCAAATGTTCGAAGAAATAGTGACACCTCCAACAACAGTCACCATACCAGCCACGCCCATTACACCCCAGGCAACGGAGATAACAGCCGAACCTACCCCAATCACGATACCAGAACCTATAGAAGAAGCTATTACGGCCCCTTCTACTCCTGTTGATATAACCGTTGAACCTACTCCATCAACGCCCCAGGCAACAGAAATAACGCCTGAGCCTACTCAAATCACAGTACCTGAGCCAGTAGAAGAAACTATTACCGTTCCTTCTACTCCTATTGATATAACCGTTGAACCTACTCCATCAACACCTCAGGCAACGGAGACAACGCCCGAACCTACTCAAATCACAATACCAGAGCCATTAGAAGAAGAAGATATTACGGCACCTTCTACTCCTGTTGATATAACTGTTGAACCTACGCCATCAACGGCTGAAGCGACAGAACTAACTAAAATATTCTCTAAAAGTTTTGATGAATATATCTACGGAAGTTTGTACGATGGAGAAAACTTTTACCTATATGGTTATGAAGGCAAAAATGACAATTGGGATGCAAAAACATGGAAAATGGATCCATATGGAAATATTTTAAACGAAACGTCGTTATATGCACAAAATACAGACTTTTTTAGAGATGCCATACTCACTAAAGATTCTACCGATAACACTAAGAATATAATCTACGTTGGCGATACCCTTTCTTACGGCTTAAACGGTAATGCTTACATTGTCTCTTTGACTGAAGATGGTAGCGTTAATTACCAAATAGATTACGGGGATATTGGTAGAGACAGCGGTATAAGTATTACAAACATTGACGAAAATAGTTACGCAGTCACTGGAAATTTATTCATCAACAAAAAATTATCAGATATATTCGTTTCAAAGTATTTAAACGATGGAACTAGAATCTGGACTAATAACTTTGGTGGCAACGATGTAGAGATTGCTTTGGATATAAAAAACTCTCAAGATCAAGGTTTTATGGTTTTTGGTGCCACAAGATCTTTTGGTGCAGGTGGTTTTGATGTATACGTTTTAAAAATTGACTACTATGGAAATATGAAATGGTCAAACGTATACGGAGATTCCAACGACAACATCCCCGTAGGGGTTATAAAAGAAGGTAGAAAATACTACGTATTATTTGAAACTTCTTCAACACCTATGAGTTACGGAATTTTAGAGGTAGACGAATTAAATGGATTTGGAGATTCTTTTGAATTTTCATTAGATGGATCGAACAAATTTTTAGGCTTTACTACAATAGATGAAAAATACCTAGCATATGGTTATAGTATAGAAAATGGGAAAAAAGTCGGAATAATATACGAAATAAATTTTGAAGAAGAAAAAGTCGAAAAAATAAACACGTACACACTCGATTCTGATTTTGAAATAATAAGTATATCAAAGCCCGAAAATCAAAACTCTATCTATATCTTTGGAAATACTACCATCAATGGTATCAACAATATCGTATTAATAATGGATATATTATAATTTTTCCCGTGTTGTTTATTCAAAGGTGCTGATTAATATGAAAATATTAGAACCGGTTTTTAAGCCTCTCTTAATAAAACCATATCATCAATATAGAGAGAAGTTACTAAATTCTTTGATCAATAATAAAAGTAAAAACTACATTCTAATAAAAGCTCCTTCGGGATACGGTAAGAGCATTACTTTTAGTATGTATTTTAATACATTGAATGAACAAAAAGTATGGATTAGCTGCCCACAGAATTACTTTGATTTTGACACCTTCCTCAATCATCTAATCTATATTTTGTTCAAAACAATAAATCTGAAAATATTTGAAGATAATTCACAAAATACTATTTCTTTTTTTACTGAAGAAGAAAAGGTTGTTGAACTATTAAACGGTTTTTCAAGTTATACGAAAGAAATATTTATATTTGTTGATTCCTTCGAAAATGTTGTTTTTGAAGGGAAAAATGAAAATCTTCTTAAATTGTTATTAAATTTCATACCCCAAAACGTTCATTTTCTTTTTACTACTAACCAAGAGTTTCCAATCCCTTTAACAAAATTTGCTATGGCAAATAATGTTTACACTATTCAAGAAGAGGAACTGAAATTTTCTTTTGATGAACTTAAAAATTATATCAGCACAAAAAAAATTAACTTGTCAGAAGACAACTTGTTAGAGTTATACCAATTGACCGATGGGATACCCACTTTTATTAACATTTTATCCACATACATAGAGACAATAGACCTAAAAAAATATGATGCCCTTATAGATTCAGCAAAAAAAATAGATGAGTATATAAACTTACTCACCGAAGTCTTATCAGAAGATTTAAGAGAGTATTTGAAAATTTTCAGCTTAATGAATGAAATAGAGCCAAAGATTTGTAAAGCATATTTTAATATCAAAAGCGATGAAAAAATTCACGAGTCTTTTGAAAAGTTATACGATTTAAACATGTTAGAAAAAAAAGATCCGCATTATTACTATATGAACGAAATATTTCATCGAACGATCTCCAAAGGCGTTGGAGAAAGAGAAAAAAACGAGATATGCCAGACGCTTTTTAGCATATATCAAAAAGAGCATGATCACTATGGACAATTTCATTGCTTACTGAATATGAAAGATTTAGAAAAAGCCTATGACTTCTTTCTCAACCATTCTGAGTTATTGATAAAAGATTTTTCAATCATCAAAAAATGGTTAGATTTAATACCCACCTCTTTTTTCAGCAACAACATTGAATTGTACTATTACCGCGGCGTTATAGAAGAGAAATATTCCATGTTTGATGAAGCTCTTTCAGATTATAGGCTTGTAAAAGATAATATTCATAAAATTTCCAATAAAAGTATTCTTGAGAATATAGATACACAAATAATAGGAATTTACTGGCATCAGGAAAAATATGAAAAGGTCATCGAAATGGGAAATGAATTGTTAAAAAGTATACCAAATGAAAATTACCAGAGCTTAACTTCCTTGTACAATTTATTGGGAACCAGTTATTCTTATCTTTCAAAATTAGATGAAGGGAAACTGTATTTAAACAAGGCTATGGAATTATGTGAAAGATTCAATTATACAGAAATGAAACCTTGGCTTCTCAACAACCTTGCTTACAATATTTTTCTAATCGAAGGAAATTTAGAAAGTGCGGAAAATTTCTTTATTAAATCTTTAAAAAGCTTTGAGGATTCAAAAGATCTATACGGAAAGGCACTTTTAAATGCGAATCTTACCGATTTTTATATTGAAACACAAAAATATGACAAAGCTAAAGAGCATCTAAAAGCCTATGAAGATATCTACTTGGAAACTAAAAACATCGCTTACCTTCCCGTTTTAAAAATCTTGCAAGCCAAGCTAGAAGTAGAAAGAAACGAATTAAAATCTGCTCAAAAAAGTTTAATGGAAGCTGAAAATTACTACTCAAGATCAAAATTTCTTCAAGCAAATTATTACTTCGTCCAATCCCAGTATCTTTTAAAAAAAGGTGAACTTAAAGAATCTTTTTCAACAGTTGAAAAGGCAATAAAAATTGGCAAAACTATTTTCAACAAATATCAGATATTGAACTTTGAACTACAAAAAGTTCGATTATTGATACATTTAAAACAATTCGAAAAAGCCCTGTCATACATTGGAAAAATCATTCAGATAGCCAAAGAAGGGAAAGCAAAATTAATATTAACTCAGGCGTTACTCTTAAAATTATTTTTAAGTAAATCATTCAACTTGTCTTCTTATAATGAAGATTTAAAAACATTTAACGAGTTATTATCAGACAACAATTACCAGTTTATTCTACAAAAATATCCCGAAATAACGAGCTCAATTGAAGATCTCATAGAAGTTAATTCAGGTGTTAAAAGTCCTTCCTTAGATACTTCATTTAAATTGAGATTCGAAGACGCACAAGAAATCTCTTATCTTGAATCAAAAAAAGCTTTATACCCTAAAATCTATCTCTTTGGTGAATTTAGATTGGTATGTGGTGATAAGGTTTTGACTATGAGAAAGGTTAGAAATCAAAAAGCGTTAGAACTTTTTAAATTTTTAACCTTGAATTATGATCAATGGATTATTCAAGATGTCATAATTGAAAATTTCTGGCCAAATTTACCTTTTGAAAAAAGCCGTCAAAGCTTATATGTGGCGCTTCACGACATACGAAAGAGATTTCAAGAGTTTGGTTTGGTTGAGGAATACATACTTCAAAAAAATAAAAATTACAAATTCAATTCAAACAAAGTTTATTACTTGGATTACGAAGATTTTATTCTTCATTTTGAAGAAGGAAATAACTTGTTTAAAAACAAACAATACTTAAAAGCTAAAGAACATTATTTAAAGGCTAAAAAACTCTACTCCTATGGTCTTTTACCTTCCAATATTTACGACGATTGGGCAATCCCAAAGATAGAAGATGCTGAAAAATCTTATCTGTCAATACTAGCTATTTTGTATTCTTTAGAAAAGGAAAAAGACATTGAAATGGCAGAAAATTATTTAGACGAATACTTACGGATCGAACCTTTCGCCGACGAAATGAACATTGAATATATCAATCTTCTACTAAAAAAAGGTGAAAGAAAAAAGGCTTTGGATTATTACAAATATATCAACGAGTTGTACAAAAAAGAGTTAGGAACAGCTTTTAATTCAAAAGAAATAAGTTACTTCGTCAAAGAGTTCCAAATTTATTAATCCTCTCCAAAAAAGTTGTTTTAGATTTTTTTTAGATCTCTTTACTAAAATCTATTTAACAACTTTTTGTAAAAGGAGAGGATTTTAAATGAGAAAATTAAGTATGTTTTTTCTAATCTTGGCGATCGGTTTGCTCTTTGTAAGTTGCGCAACTTTACCAATCGATGGCAATGGCAATGGAGATGATATAACCAATCAAGTAGTTATAAACACATTCATTGGCACCGTTAGAGAAAGCGTGGAGTTTTTAGCTTATCAAGATGGGAAAGATGGAACCTGGAAAAAATTAAGTTCAACTAACGGCGTGTACACTTTTACCCCTGAATCAGTTGATGGAAATTTTAGCATCTATGCTGTCAACGAATGGTATGACTCTTGGAATGAGAAGTTTAACTATGACATTCAAATAATGAATCTCAACACCACTGAAGGAAAAGAAGTACCAATAACCTTTGGGTATTGGCCAGATACTTATGATGCTACATTAAATTTGAATTTTGGAAGTGATTTTATAGGGAAAAATGCTGGCACCTTTTACGGTACTATGCATGGATTTCCATGGTTTAACACAGTGGATGATTTAATATGGCAACTACCAAAGATCCCTGGCACCTATGATTTGGTAGTTTTAGCGGGAGATCAAGGGGATCATTATTCAAAAATATATATAGAAAGAGATAGAACAATAACAGCTGGTACTGACAACGAAGATATTTCATGGTCTGACTTCACAGACTTAACAACATACATTGCTACAACCACCACAGAAGATGCAGACGCATGGGGCGAATTGTTAGTAGGCGGAACAACCCCGGTGTTTACTTGGTATGGTGGTGATTCCCAGTTAAAAATCCCTCAATCTCTTTCAAGTTCAGATGACTTATATGCTCTATTTGTAGACCTTTATGATTGTGAAAATAACATTTATAAAGTATTTATAAAATATACAGACTATCCGTCCGATATTGAAATTTTGAACACCCTTCCTTCTAGTACCTGGGAAAAACCTGTCTTTTCAGAAAATACGTTCACATGGAATCAGTATGATCCCCAAATCAGCAATCATGAATTGAGATTTTATAATACCTCTTTAGCAAATACTGATTGGATTATAACTTGGGATATCGTATTATCCTCTGGTTGGTTGGGAAGTGCAAATTCATACGAATATGAAATACCCGATTTATCAGGTTTAGAAGGCTGGAACGCTTCATGGTATCCTGATAGTCAAGAGGTTGATTCATACCATGATTTTGAAGCAGTTTCAGGAACTGAAGATGATTTAACAAAATATTTAGACCCAATAGCAGGCATGGAAGAAAGTATAGTTAGTTATTAGCCCTCTTCTTTAAATAAAGTCAAAGTAAAAAACCATTTACCCCCGAAAAGTGTTAAAATTGAATTGTTCGGGGGTATTTTTTTGATTATCGAAAAAGGAGTTATAAAATGCAGATATGTTCAGCCTTTGAAAAATGTGGTGGATGTAATAAATTGAATATCAGTTACGACGAACAACTAAAAATAAAAGAGAACCGCGTTCTTTCGTTGTTTGATCAATACCAAATAAAGCCTAATAATTATCACGGTATTACGCCTTCTGTGGATATATATGGATACAGAAACAAAATGGAATACTCTTTTGGTAACGAAAACAAAGATGGTCCTCTCGTTTTGGGGTTAAGAGGAAAAGGTAAGAAGTTCGACGTCTATTACACAAAAGATTGTAAGTTAGTGGATGATGATTTCAACAACATCGTTTGGCAAACAAGAGAATTTTTCTTAAAAAAGAACATACCTTTTAGAAATTACAAAAACCACTCAGGTTTCCTTAGAAATTTAGGAATCCGAAAAGGATTAAAAACTGGGGAAATACTTTTAAACTTGGTCACTTCCTTAGATAATACTTACTATCAAGAAGTAGAAACATGGAAAGAAGAAATGTTGAACACTAACTTAAAAGGAAATATAGTTTCCATAATTCAAAGTAAGACTGAATCTAAAGCCAACGTTGTCAAAGCAGATGAAATGGAAATATTATACGGCAGAGATTATTTTTACGAAAAAATTTTTAATTTAACTTTCAAAATAGGTCCATTCTCTTTCTTTCAAACAAACACAAAAGGAGCAGAGGTTTTATACCAAACTGCTTTATCTTATGCAGAAAATTCAGATGTTGTATATGACTTTTATTCTGGAACGGGCACAATATCCTTATTACTTGCAAATAAGGCTAAAAAAGTCTATGGAATAGAAATTGTAAAAGAAGCGGTAGAGGCAGCCAAGCAAAACGCCATATTAAATAATATCAACAACGTAGAATTCGTAAATAAAGATGTAAAAGATTTTGTTAAGCAACAAAGCGGCACCGAAAAACCTGATTATATTGTGGTGGACCCACCAAGAGCTGGATTACATCCAAATCTTATAAAATTCATAAAAACTCAGCAATTTAATAAAATTATCTATATCTCATGTAACCCTAAAACTTTAATACCCAATTTAAAAGAATTATCCGATCTCTACACAATCTCAGATTTTCATCTGGTAGATATGTTCCCACACACTGACCACGTTGAGTCAGTAGTATTGATGACGAGAATATAAGCCTTGATATTACTGGGTTTGCTGGATTATATTTAACTTGTTTACTCGACTAAGGTACTAAAATGGGTACACAATATATTTGAAATTACTTTGATTCACGCTCATATAACTTTAGGATCCATATGAACTACAAAGGCAGAAAAATAGACGTTTAAAGAGAATTTAACCAAATAATTATTTTAGCAAGAATCTAAGCCTTGTACATTTGATAATTTTTAAATAATGTAAGAAATAGGGGGATGATTGAAGTGGACAAAACAAAAAATATTTTGAACTACTGGTATAATTTAGAGTTTTTTTCACCGTTTTGGCCTATAAAAACACATGAGACACTTCAAATAACTAAACCAAGTAAGAAATTACCTTGGATTATAAAGGATGATTCTAGATACATTTATGATATCTATTTAGGCAAAATCAAATCTCAAGATTTGATTGACGCCATGTTAGATTCTATCGGTGAGAAAGATGATTCAATAGAAAAAGATAGTTCACTGTCATGCATCTGTGCGCTTAAATTAGCATCGGACGGGACCTACATAGAGAATTCTTTTTCAGTTGCTCCTTTTGTGTGGGCAGTTGCTAAAATAATTACAGAGAAGAATTTGAGAACAAATTTGAGTACTGTTGAAATAGTTAAGCTGAACAATGAAATGAATGATGTCTTAATATCTGTCGAAAAGAAACTCGAATACAAGGATTTGAAAGTTATTTATACTAAAATTATGAAAAAGATATTGCTTAATTTACCCAATAGTCTTTTTTGCGCCATTATAAATAAAAAGTTTACTAAAAGGAACAATGAAGAAAATGACAATGACACTAATATCGCTATGTTATCAAGTTTTTATGTCTCGGATATTGATATGATTAGACGCAAAGTTCAAAAAGAGGACAAAATTACAAATTATATTGAATCGCTTAATAACCCCAAAATGAGCCGTGTAGAGATAGATGTTGATGTTTCTCAAATGAAAAAATGGTTACTACCTGAAAAATTTCCTCTAGGAAAATGGCCTTCGATTTATAGCCCATGCCTGATGCAGCAAATAGCAATCAATATAGGAATATCAGATGAAGAACAACTTGAAAATATCTTTTCAGTAAATGGCCCGCCAGGGACAGGGAAAACTACTCTCCTGAAAGAAATAATCGCCTCATATGTTGTGGATAGGGCAATATTGCTTAGTAATTACCAAAATCCGGATGAAGCTTTTGAAAAATGTCGGTTTGCTTCTAATGAAAGTAAATATTTAAAATACTATTATCAGCCTACATCTGAGCTAAATAAGTATGGTATTATCGTGGCATCAAACAATAATGCTGCGGTCGAAAATATATCCAGAGAGTTACCTATTGCCGAAGATGTAAAAAAAAGTAATTCAGGATTGTTTGATATTAATGAAAACATGGAGATTTATTTTTCCGATATTGCTAAAACACTTATGGCTACCGGTCAAGAATGCTGGGGATTGATTTCTGCACGTTTGGGTAAAAAATCAAATATTAAGGAACTAAAACAAGCTCTTTGGTTTAATAAGGAAAATGTTAATTTACAACAGCTATATAAAGGGGAATTGCCTAACTGGAAAGAAGCTAAGCGTATCTTTAAAAATAAATATAAAGAAGTTTTATACTACCGTAAAGAGATAGAAAATGCAGTTGAAAAAACTAATAAACATAAACAAATTCTCCAAGAATATGATAATGTAAAAGATGTGATGTCTACGGCAAAAGAAAGAATAATTGCACAGGAAGATTTGATTAATCAAAAAATCAAGGAACATGAAAGTGTTAAGCTTCAATTTGAAGTGCTAATAGAAAATAAAAAACTTCTAAAAAGTAAGCTTTCTTTTTTTAAAAGGATGTTTTCATTCCTCTTTAGAAAAGATCCTATTATATCGCAGCTTAAACAAACAAAACAAGAGTTAAATGCAGTGAAAATAAAACTTACAGATATTAACTTGGAATTAAGTCGTTTGAAAGTACAATTGGATAAAACGATAGCTGATTATTCCGCTGCAAAAAGACATTTTAAAGAAAAAGAAAAAGCATATATGAATAGTTGCGAGTTAATGAAAAAATATAAAGAACAGTTTGGTAACAACTTTGCCGATGAGAAATTCTGGGAAAATATACCGAATAATGAAAGTTCACAAATGGCATGTCCATGGACTGATAAAAACTACGATACCCTTCGGGAAGAGCTTTTTTACTATGGTTTAATGTTGCAAAAAGCATTTATCTTAAACTCAAAAGCTGTGAAACAAAATATCAGTTGCCTTATAAATATGTGGAACGGAAGCTTTTCAGAGAAGGATAAAGTATCAAGCTATGCACACCTTTTAAACACGTTATTTTTAGTTATACCTGTCCTGTCAACTACCTTCGCTTCGGTAGAGACATTTTTAAAATACATAGATAAGAATGAATTAGGGACTTTGATAATTGATGAGGCAGGACAAGCTACTCCCCATTCAGCGCTAGGAGCTTTATGGCGTACAAGAAAAGCTATTATTGTGGGAGATCCACTGCAGGTAGAACCGGTGGTAACTGTACCCAAAGAACTTTCAAAAAAATTTGCTGAAGAATTCGAAATTCCAGATCAATATAAAGTACAAGAACTTTCTGTTCAAATATTAGCTGACAGTATAAATCCATACGGAGGGTATCGTGAGTTTTCCAACGAAAAGATGTGGCTTGGATGTCCACTCGTAATACATAGAAGATGCATAGATCCTATGTTTTCAATTTCCAACGAAATAGCATATAACAACAGAATGTTCAAGCAATCAGCAGTGCCAAAACCAGATTTATTGCTGTCAATTAAAGAGTCTGTATGGATAGATATTAAAGGTAAAGAAAAAGGGGGCAGAGATCACTTTGTGCCCGAGCAAGGAGATAAAGCAATCGAAATGGTTCTTAATGCATTTAGATTAAACAACGTTTTCCCTAGTTTGTATGTCATTAGTCCTTTTAAATCTGTTATCCAACATATGAAAAGGTTACTTAAAGAATCAATTTATAATAATTATCAAGGGTATTATAAAAAAAGTCACATTGATAATTGGATTGAGATATCCTGTGGGACTGTGCATACATTTCAAGGTAAAGAAGCGAATGAGGTTATACTCATTCTTGGTTGCGACGAAAAGAGTGGAAGTGGAGCCGGACAATGGGCAGGAAAAAAGCCAAATATACTTAACGTTGCCGTGACAAGAGCAAAATACAGGATTGCAATTATTGGCGATAGCAATTTGTGGAGAAAAGTTCCTAATTTTGATATTGCATATAAAATTTTAAGTAAAGAATAGAATAACTGTCAATACTTAATGCAAAATAGCTATGGAAACATTCCCAAGAACGAACGAATCAAGGCATACGTATTCAAATAAACTGCCGCTTGTGCTAATCTTATCCTGGTAGTAAGATAATATAATATTAAAATTAATTCGAAAAAGGAGAATTCGATATATATGCTTATAGAAGATAAAGCAATAGTATTGTTTCAAGGAGACAGCGTAACTGATGCAGGTCGAGATTATAACAACGATACTGACCTTGGCTTGGGTTATCCTATGATAACGGCATCGTGGATATCAGCTGCATGTCCTGCAAAAAACATTAGGTTTATAAACAAAGGAGTAAGCGGTAACAGGGTGAAAGATTTAAAGGAACGTTGGATGAGGGACTGTATAGCCTTAAAACCCACCTGGGTATCCATACTCATCGGTATTAATGATTGCTGGCGACGTTATGATAGCGATGACCCAACATCGGTAGAAAAGTTTGAGTCAGATTATCGTTATATTTTGCAAGAAGTGAAAACACAACTGAACGCTAACCTGATAATATGTGAACCTTTTGTTTTCCCTGTGATAGAAGACCAAGTCAAATGGAGAGAGGACTTAGATCTCAAAGTACACGCCGTGCGTAAGCTAGCTAGAGAATTCAATGCCATATTTATACCGTTAGAGGGTATATTTGCTCAGGCAGCAGCACAAAGGGATCCCGTCTTTTGGCTCCCCGATGGCGTACATCCGTCCCTGTGCAGGACATGCACTTATAGCTCAATCCTGGCTGCGAGCTGTGGAAGCATTGTGAAGGGCTCGCTAAAATCCATGGAATTACTTCGCTCGTAGATGGTGACTTTCCCAATATAGTTTCTCCTAAGGATACCTGGAAACGACTGATTTTTAATAATCCAAAGCTTACAACTTGAAAAAACTATTACTCCGTCCGATAACCATCCTTTAGGCATAACGTTTCCGCTTGCAGCCATTTCATGTGATAAAATATTTCCAGAGAAAGGCAATTTAAAATATGCAGGGTTGAGAACTTTCGGAATAAACATTATTAATTCGTTTGCGATGGAGCAGCGATAGTGAAAGCTATGGAAATTACCATGCATATCATGGCACGAGTAGTTCATACGTACTTTTATGCAATGGCGTGTCAATGTGGGAAAGATGTTGCTAAAAATGGGATAAATGTGTCGAGATATAAAAATGCAATAAACTATTGCGGCAAATCTAAAATATAAAGCTTACTGAAGGAGGAACTAAACCACCATGATTAAATTCAACTTAATCGAAAATGAGGAGATTTTTACAAGAGACTTTAGATCATTCACTATGAACAACGAAATAGACTTTCCCTCTACTGAAGAAATTGTTGTAATTTATGGCCCCAATGGAACTGGGAAGACCTGTTTTGTCAAGGTTTTAGCTGGAGCAAAAGGTACTAAATTAAAGTTTGAGATGGATGGAGTTACATACAGTTCAGGTTCTACAGTATTTCATGTCATTAATGACCAGAATAACAGAAATATTATCGCTGGCGAAACGAAAGACTTCTTCCTTGGTGACAACATAAAAAAGGAACTTGAACTGCAGAAGTACTTAGCCGAAGGCCGTGAAAAAATTATAGGCGAGATCATACAGAAATTAAAATCAAATCACGGAATTTCTGCTGCAAACAGTCCCTTGCTTTCACTTATAACTAATACTGATATTGCTGAAATCCTAAAGGATATAGTTAATAGCAAGTCAAAAGGTGCAAAATATTCAACTGAGGTAATAATTAATAAATTTGCTTCTCTTACATTTGAAAGCATTACTTTAAGTGATGAACAACAAGCAAAACTGACATTTTTAAAATCTGATTATGCAAGCAAAGATTCTCTAATCCAACAAATCGAACAACTAGGATCAAAAACACTTAACTCGAATCCTAATGTTCACGAAATCGAAGAGAATACGGAAGCTATTGGCATACTTAATCGTTTCCATAAGGATCAATGTATAGTTTGTGATACCACTGGCATTGACTGGCAGGCATTGCTGGCGGCTAAAAAGAATAATCGTGCAAAAGTCTTTGAAGCGATCGATAAAGATATTCAACCACTCATTGAAAAAATTATTTCTTTAGTACCTGCTTCCGACCCATTTAACATCAAAGTTATGTTGCTAGATGCAATTAGCAATGGTACGAAAAGAAACATAGACTCACTGATATCGGATTTTAAAACCATTAAAGGAATATTTGAACGTTTGGTTATTAACGAATTATCAGCGGTTTTTGACAATAGTGATTTGCCAGCAAAAATGAAAGAATATCAAGAATTGATAGATGAAAGACCCGAAATTTCTGAAGAAGATATGATTTATATTGAAGAAATAATCGGTAATAGCATGAATAAAAAGCTTTCACTGGAACGCGACGAAAATAAAAATCTACGCATTACGTTATCCAACAATGAATTTTTGGGTAAAGCGCGCGGTGAATTGCCACTAAGCACAGGTGAGCAAAATTTTCTGTCATTAACATTTGAGTTTTTAAAAGCTAAAAATTCAGCTTGCCCTATTGTTGTTATTGATGACCCTATTTCAAGTTTTGATTCAATATACAAGAATAAAGTTGTATATGCTATTGTAAAAATGCTTCATCATAAAAAACGAATTATTTTAACTCATAACACAGACTTGCTCCGCTTGCTTGACAGTCAATACAAAAGATGTTACAAGCTGTATTTGATGAATAATACTGATGGGGAAGAAAACGGTTTTATTCCACTTAATAGCCAAGAACAAGAAATGTTAATTAGCCTTGAAAAATTGCTTGCCACATTCAGGGGACCCATTTTCAATTGTATCCAAGATATGAATATTTTTCTCATCTCGATGGTGCCATTTATGCGAGGATATGCAAACATCATCAATAAGGAAACATTGACAGAAAAATTAACTCAGTTGATGCATGGCTATAAGGATGTAAAAGTAGATATTGCCAAAGCTTACATTGAGTTATTTGGAAATAAGGATGGTGTAATACCAGATACCTATGAGGTATCAGTTCCAGATATTTTAAGCAAAACAGTGGATGGTGTAAACATTTTAGATAATTCTAAATATCCTTTATTAGATAAAACTTTACGACATTCGTTCACATACCTATTTTTACGGCTTTTAGTCGAAAAGAAGCTTGTCGAAAAATTTAAAATAGATACCGATCAAAACAAACAGTTAGGTCAAATTATAAATGCGGCTTACCCTGATGAAAAGGATAATGCTCAAATACGTGATAGAATTAGACTGACATCTAAGAAGACTTTGATAAACGAGTTTAACCATTTTGAAGGAAATTTAAGTATTTTTCAACCTGCAATCGATATAACGGACCAAGCTCTTAATAAGGAGAGGGTGGATATCACTAATTTTGTAAACAGCTTATAAAAATTAATACATTAAAATGCTATAATATTTCTTCTCTTCGAGTGGTTGCTGTCGAAAAAATGTTTAAAATAAAGGTTCCCAAATTCTAGAATATGAAATTATTGCAAGAGGTATATAATATATTTGATGCTACAAAGGTTTTTGGTTCTGTTACTTAGTAGAGGATAATTTTTAACAAGTGAAACTGTTATATCTTGTAAAAATTTGATGCATCATTGATGATTTTGAAAAACAATTTACTACAAAAATATATATAAGAATTCATTGAAATTCGTTGCCTTATCTGAACTCTGAGATACCCTACTTCTCAATCTAATTAACAGCGAAATTAGAGTCAGAATGTGAGGGGGCACAAATTATGGGTAAGGGTAATACAATTAAAAATCTATTGCAAAATTCTATTGCTGCCTATTTTGCTGCTATTGAGATACATAATAAGCCTAATATTACTTATCGTTACGAAACAACTACCTTGCTGCTCATAAATGCATGGGAATTAATATTAAAAGCTTTTATAAGAAAATATGTGAAAAGCAAATCCATTTTTGAAAATAATGACCATACAATCTCTTTTAATAAAGCAGTTAAATATGTAAATGATTATTTGAACAAGAAAAAAGCAAATAGTTTTGCCGCTGTTAAGAAAAATCTATGCATCATAGAAGAGTATAGAAATAAAATTGTGCACTTCTATCAAGAACCTCTCGAGATGCTAATTTTTTCACTGATTTCGCGTTGTGCATTAAATTACGTTGAATTTGTTAAGGAGCATTTTTCGAGAGACATAATAGCTGAACAAGGTTTATTCATTATGCCTCTAGGATTTAAACAACCATTCAGACCTGAAGATTTTTTATCTAAAAAAGCAATAGATAACGTTTCTTCTAAGGAAGGAAAGGATTTCATAGATAACATCGTAAAAGTAATCGAAGATCTGAAGGATCAAAATATTGAGGATTCAATTGTTTTACCTTTTAATGTTTATATAGAGAACGTTAAAAAAATAACTAACAGTGATGTATTAATTGCATTAACACCACCAGATCAAGCAGACGCGAAATTAGTAAAAGTGACCAAATATCAGCCAGTGAACGATCCTGACGCCCAGAAAGTACATTTATCCGATGAAGAGTTTATTAATAAATATCCTTTAAAGTACTATGATGTATGGCATATATGTAAAGAAAAAATTCAAGGTTTTAAAAAAAATCCAGATTTTAATAATATTATGAATAATAAAATAAAAAAAGACCCAACCTTAAGTTATAAGCGAAAACTTGACCCTAAGAACGAGAGATCATCCTCACAATATTTCTATTCCGAATTGGTGATAGATGAAATAAAAAAAGAATATAATCAAAGTAATGAACACCATACTCAACTTTATTCTTAACTTTGACATTTGAGCCTGTTTTTTTAATAAACTGAATGTAAAAAAGTGAATTTGTAGGGGTAAAATACCTATTTTCTTCTTAGCAACATTTTTGAAAAGCAGAAAAAGTTGAAAACACTGTTTTCAATTATTCATGCCTGCTTTAAGATGCCCGCCTTTTTGTAATTGTCAAACTCAGGAAAATATTGGTGTAGTGCACGAGTTTTTGATATCCACATAATCCAGATTGTCAAGCCTTTATCAAATCTTTTCACTCAAGTATTCAAAGAGAGTTTGTGTCTTCGAATATCGAAGTGCCCAATGCTGAAAAGGCCTGGCATTTGTCAAGAGGAGAGGAAGGTGAAAACTAATGGGAATCGGAATTTTCTTTAATGTACCTGCCCATGGACATATTAACCCAACACTGCCAATAGTAAATGAGCTGGTGAAAAGAGGAGAAACAATCATATATTACAGTACTGAAGCATTCAGAGAAAAAATTGAAAAAGCAGGGGCAAAATATAAGCCTTACAGTTTCTCTCTTACTCAAGGTCTAACATCAGGCGGTAATTTTGTAAAGCTGGCAAGAATGCTGTTAAAAGCCACAGAAGAGGTAATGTCCAAAGAAATGAAATATATTAGAAAATTGCAGCCTGATTACATCATCCATGATTCCATGTGTCCTTGGGGCAAGTATATAGCAAAGCATCTTGGAATAAAGGCTATAAATACGACATCTACCTTTGTGTTATCACGGGAGACAACCAATAAAGCCGATGGATTTAGAAAGAAAATTTTAAAAATGGCGGTTGAAGTAGGTATAGGCCAAATTTTTGATATCGTTTCGATAAAAAGAAGATTAAAAGTAGAATATGGAGTAGACAGCAAAATAATGGATCTTTTCCGCAACCAAGAAGATTTAAATATTATATTCACATCTTTACAATTTCAGCCGGATGGAGCTAAGCTTGGTAATAAGTTTGCATTCATAGGCCCGTCAATTTACGACAGGAAGGATGTCCCGGATTTTTCATTTGAAAATATTGGAGACAGGAAGCTTGTCTATATCTCTTTAGGCACTATTGCAAATGAAAGACTGGATTTTTACAGAGAATGTATAAAAGCATTTTCTAAGTCGGAATTCAATGTATTGATTTCCATAGGCAGCAAAGTAAATAAAAAAGAATTCGGAGTCGTACCCTCCAATATTTATATTGAGAACTATGTTCCCCAGATAGAAGTTTTAAAAAGAGCCAGTTTGTTTATATCCCACGGTGGAATGAACAGTGTGAATGAAGCCCTTTATTTCGGGGTGCCTCTATTGATTTTGCCCCAGCAATCCGAGCAGGTCATGGTTGCCAAAAGAGTTGAGGAATTGGGCGCGGGGATATGTATTACAAAAAAGGAAATCGATTCTGAATATCTATTTAAAAAGTCTGTTTACATTATGGAGAACAGATCATTTTATGAAAGTGCAAGAAAAATAAGTGAGGATTTTCAAGAGGCTGGAGGGTATAAAACTGGAGCTGATGTTATATTAAATTATGTTATGGAAAGTGAAGCTTAAGTAGGGAGGAAAGGATGATGAAGTCGAAACGATTAATCTTAGTCTCATTAATGCTAGTTTTTATTCTCTCCGCGATTGGAATGGCGGCTAACGCTTCCAATAACGACCGGGATTCTCAAGATACAGAAGGTTCCATAATGCAATCTCAACCCATGCCGCTGGTTATCGCCTTGCATGGTGGAGGGGGAAGTGGGTCCGAAATGGTCGAAACAACCCAGGGTGGTTTTAATATGTTGGCAGACGAGGGGGAATAGTATATGGCAAGGGTTACGGCAGTTAATATAAGCCAGGAGAAAGGAGTGATAAAGGAGCCGATACCTTTGGGGTATTTCAAGGAAAACCACGGCCTGATGGGGGATGCCCATGCTGGAAAATGGCATAGACAAGTGAGCCTCTTAGGCCAGGAAAGTATTGATAAGATTGCTGCACTGGGCATCGAAGGCCTTAGTGCGGGAAAATTTGCCGAGAACCTCACGACAGAGGGTATAGATTTATATAAATATCCCGTAGGGACAAGGCTCAGGATAGGCGAGACAGTAATGGAAATCAGTCAGATAGGCAAAAAATGTCATACAAAATGTGCAATCTTTGAGCAGGTGGGTGTCTGCGCTATGCCCCTTGAAGGGGTGTTCACAAAGGTAATAAAGGGTGGATATATACGTCCCGGAGATGAGATAGAAGTCTTGGAATAATTCAGGGTCTTTTCTATTGCGGTCTTTCTGTTAAAATGAATGTAACCAATACTCCTGGCAGATTTTTAGTACCATTTTTAAGTTTCACATCCATACATATTATACGAGGGAGATTTTTATATGTTTAAAAAACAGAAGAAACAGGAACGGTTTGTCATTAAAGAAGAACAATCATTAGGATTAGGTGCTATTTATATCGTTGTTGATACTCAAACTGGAGTTAATTATTTAATGAATACTGGTATTGGGCCAAAGGGTATTACACCGTTATTAGATTCAGATGGTAAAGTAATTGTTGACAAGTTAGGAATAAAGCAATGACGCATATAGAGGCAGTCTGTCTGCTCCCACTTCTGGCGCCGAAACTTCGAGTCAAGTCCGTGGCATTGGTGTCAAGGATTGAGGAATAGAAGGATTGTAAATGACTCGTTAAGTTTGTTTATTTGCTTGTTTGCTTGTTTGTTTGTTTGTTGGATATATACGAAACTTGTATGTTTTTAACATCCTAATTCAATCATATAATTGTATACTATAATTATACCAAGACTTAAAACAGTTTTCATTTCTCCAATAAATTGGAAAAGGTTCTTGTTGGATTCTCATAAAGCAACCTTTGATTTACGCATACTTGAACCAATCTTTTGTATTATTTGCAATCTTTACGAGCATCAACATAACAGGTACCTCAGTTAGAACACCCACTATGGTAGCAAGAGCGGCAGGACTTTGTGTACCGAAAAGAGAGATTGCAACAGCAACAGCAAGTTCAAAGAAATTTGACGCACCGATCATACTGGCTGGTGCCGCAATATTATGCGGCAGCTTTAATGCCTTACTTGAAAAATAAGCAATGAAAAAAACAAGGAATGTCTGTATGATCAGGGGTATTGCAATCAAAATTATGTGTAGAGGGTTAGCAAGAATAACATCGCCCTGGAATGAAAAAATGATGACTAAGGTTAAAAGAAGTCCAATGGTTGTGACATTTCCAAACTTCGGAATAAATTGGTTCTGAAGATATTCTAGACCATGCTTACGGGTGATATAGTTGCGAGTTATCACTCCACCTACAAGTGGAATGACAACGAACAAAACTACCGAGAGAATTAACGTGTCCCATGGAATAGATACTCCTCCTACACCAAGCAGAAATGCTACGATCGGAGTGTAAGCAACAAGGATAATCAAATCATTAGTTGCAACCTGCACAACAGTATATGCTGCATTGCCATTTGTTAGATGACTCCATACGAATACCATTGCAGTACATGGAGCAGCTCCCAAAAGGATGGCACCTGCCAGATACTCCTTAGCTAGCTCTGGGGGGATAAGTGCTTTGAAAATCACAAAGAAAAACAACCAGGCGATTCCGAACATGGTAAAAGGCTTGATCAACCAGTTTATAATCCATGTTAAAAATAACCCTTTTGGATTTTTGCCTACATTCTTAATACTTTGAAAATCGACCTTCAACATCATCGGATAGATCATGAGCCAGATGAGTATGGCAATCGGTATGGATACATTGGCATACTCGAAGCGTCCGAGAAACGCAGGAATTTCAGGAAGATACCTACCAATCAGTACACCTGCAATCATGCACAAGATAACCCACACTGTTAGATATTTTTCAAAAAAACTGATCCCTGTATTTTCGCTTTTTTTCATATAACCACCCTTCACATTCTATTTGATTTTTTGCAAAATCTTTAGGACCACTACGACTTATAAAAGCTCGCCATAATAGATGGCATTTCAGTCAAACTTTGACTGCTCTTCTTTCAATAAAATAATGTTAATATCAAATAATTTCAATGTGTTTTTCTGCTTTAAAGTTATCATTAGATGGTTTGGTTTTGCAGCATTTGTTACCATTTGCAACCGCTTTAGGGGTTGTCAGCTTTTTTAGCAAAGTAGCCGCATAGGCACTGCCCTTTTCACTAATTGTGTAGTACGTCCATTTCCCTTCCTTCCTGCTCTCTACAACACCTGATTCAACCAGAATCTTCATATGGTAGGAAAGTCCCGACTGCCCCAAATTCAACTGTTCTTGCAAAACACAAGCGCATTTTTCACCGCTGCGCAGTAGGTGAAGTATTCTCAAACGTGTTTCATCGCAAAACGCTTTAAATACTTTTGCCTGTTCTTCATAAACAGTTGCCAAAATATCACCTCATATCAAAATTATTTGATATGATACTATTATATACATCATATCAAATTTTGTCAATGTGTTTGAAAATTTTTTGAAGTGGCGACACTTTTGAAAAGCAGAAAAAGTTAAAAACATTTTTTTAATCATTCATAGCTGTTTTAACTATGCTTAAGAAAAAGGTTTCTTATAATCGAATATCTTATTGTTTATTTCTATCATGGCTTAAAGAATTTTCTATAAGTTACTTGTTTTTATTCACTTCTTAATATAAACTATTATATGATATAAAAAAATTCTTGAAAAAGGGACAAAATAAAATGGGATAAAGTAGGGACACGTACAGTTGTTCTCAGATAAAAAGGAGAGAGAAATCTCTCCAAGTTAGTTGGCAGTTGGTTGGCACTCATTTTAAATTCCTGATATTTTTATTATCTATCTGTACAGGGGAGGAGATTTTACATATGGGTATGGGAAAACCAACAATAGAACAGAAACGACTGGATGCTGATCTATGGATAATTCTGATTACAACTTTTGCAGCTCTTGGAATATGTATGGCTTTCCAAAGCCAGTTTAACAACGTAGTCAAGAATGTGCATATACCCATTTTGTTAAGAACTTTGATTGCTGCCATATGTCAATTTAGTATCGCCGGATTAGGAATTAGCATAGTAGCAATTTATAGAAAAGAAAGCTTTTTTTCACATGGTTTAAGGTTAAAAGGTACTTTGATGTCCATTGCCCTCTGCGTAATTTGTTTTGTTCCACATATCATTTTTTTAGCTGTAACACAACAGATAACAAGTTATTTACCTTTTCAGGCTGTATGGATGACGAAAGAGGCTCTATCGAGCGGGTTCCCCGTTAATATAGTGACAATGTTAATTATCGCAACAGCGTGGGGCTTTTTTGAGGGCTTTAACTATGTGGTAATCAGCGATAAAATTAATCTGCGGTTTCCCTCGAAAAACAGATTGCTCAATTGGGGTGCGATTTTTTCTGCGATAGCGTGTATTTTAATACACGGTATGATAGGTGTTACCCTTGAAGGTTTCATTGAAATGTTAACTGTAATTATCATTATTTATGGTATGCTAATAGTAAGAGAAATCACAGGAAATGGTTGGGGATGTATATTCATTTTTGTGTTTTTATGGAATGCGTTTTAGTAAAAAGCATTTTCAAAATTTAGGATTAAATCTGTAAATATAATCAATCACCAAAAATACCTATACTATCATTCGAACTTATTCTAATTTAAATCAACGGAGAGATTTTAGCATGTATTCTATCTTACTAGTGATTATCTATATTTCATTCATCAGTCTTGGATTGCCAGATACTCTTTTAGGCTCAGCATGGCCAAGCATGTATGAAACATTAAACGTGCCTGTATCGTATGCAGGAATTATATCGATGATTATCTCTTGTGGAACTATTATTTCAACATTGTTCAGCGGTAAGTCTATTCGTAAACTTGGAACTGGAAAACTAACCGCCATAAGTGTTGGAATGACTGCTATAGCATTGTTTGGTTTTTCTATATCAAATACATTTTGGCATTTGTGTTTGTGGGGGATACCTTACGGTTTAGGTGCAGGAAGCGTTGATGCAGCACTTAACAATTTTGTCGCCCTACATTACAAAGCTAGACATATGAACTGGTTACATTGCTTTTGGGGAGTTGGAGCCACACTTGGTCCATACATTATGGGAATATTATTAACTAACGGTTTTAAATGGAATTCAGGATATTTTACTATTTCGTTAATTCAGATTGCTTTAACTCTGGTACTGTTTTTTACTTTGCCACTGTGGAAAGAAAAGAAAACAAATAACAAAAGTAAAGAAGAAGAATACAAAAATTATTCTTTAAAAGATGTTGTTGCTTTGCCTGGGGCAATGTCTATAATGATCGCCTTTTTCTCTTATTGTGCATTAGAGGCAACTACTGGATTGTGGGCGGCAAGTTATTTAGTACTAAATAGAGGTATAGCTGCTGAAACAGCGGCCAAATGGGCTGCTTCATTTTATTTCGGAATTACAATAGGAAGGTTTATATCTGGATTTATAACATTTAAAATGAATAATAAGAACATGGTACGTTTAGGACAAGGAATCATAATTTTAGGATTGTTACTATTGATTCTTCCTTTTATCAATTATACGGCATTTATAGGCCTTATTCTTATAGGTTTAGGTTGTGCACCGATATTTCCAAGTTTGATACATTCAACACCAACTAATTTTGGTAAGGATGTATCACATTCCATTATAGGCGTACAGATGGCATCAGCATACCTTGGAACAACCCTTATGCCACCCTTGTTTGGATTTTTGCAAGAATATTTTGATATAAGGTTATATCCCATTTATTTAACTATATTGGTCTTTCTTATGATAGTCATGGTGGAAAAGGCAAACGGTTTATTTATGAGAAAACAGGTAAGGCATAGTAATCCTTGACTTATTTAATATCCCTTGAATAAATTATCAGCTCGTCGCGTTTGTACCAACCTGTTTTTTCCCAAAATGTCTTGCCAATTTCGTTCTCATAATACACAAATAAATGACATTTTATTATACCTTTTTCTTTTAAACTGCTTAAAACCAAGTTTACCAATTTTTCCCCTATCCCATTTCTTCTATAGTTCTTATCAACAGCAAGATGGTAGAGATATCCTCTTCTTCCATCTTCGCCACATAGAATTGTACCAATAATTTTTTCATTATCTTCACATACAAAATTTAAACCAGGATTTTTATTCAAAAATCTTTCAATATTTTCTTTTGTATCAGATTCACTTAAACCCATGCCTTCTGTTTTTTCCCACAATCTATACATCTGTTCATAATCTTCTATTTTTGCTTCTCTGAATTTTATTCCCATTTTTCTGCTTCTCCTCAAGAATTGATCAATTGCGCATGTAAGGTATACACATCCCGATAGTTTTGGATCATTTTTACAAAAAAATTGTAATAAGCTTCATATGTTTTAACTGAAGAGGTTTGGGGTTCAAAGCTCTTTCCCAACTTTATCATAACTTCCCCAGCTTGCTCAATATCGTTGTAAACTCCCAATTGTGAAAAAGCTACCATCGATTCACCTATCAATGTTGCATTTTCGGTCTTTGATTTGGTTACAGGGATGTTGAATATATCAGCTAAAATTTGAACCCAGACATCACTTTTGCTGCCTGAGCCCCCTACTGTTAATCTTTTTAAATTAACATCATTTTCTTCTAAAGCTGTTTTTATCATGTTCAGCCCATAACCTACACCTTCATATATAGATCTTGCCATGTGACTTAAGTTGTGAAAAGTTTTCAATCCAAAAAAACTACCGGTAGATAAGCTGCCTATTCTTGGGTCTCTTTCTCCTGTTAGAAATGGAAAGCAAATAAGCCCTTCGGAACCTGTTTTAACCTTCGAAACCTCTTCGTTTATCTGATCATAACTCATACCGTTAGCTATATTATTTCTGAACCATTCCAAAACTACACCCGCGTTGTTCACCGCTCCTCCTATAGCCCACATACCGGGTAATAGAGCATAGGTTTGAAGTCTATATTGCCCTGTTTTATCAAGTAATGGTTCATTATACGCACTTCTAAACATTGCAGTGGTACCTAAATTACATACAGCGCTCTTTTTATAACCCCCCATTCCTAAAATCATTGCTCCACCGTCATATACTCCTAACATAATAGGAATCTCTTTTTCTAAGCCTATTTTTTTAGCTACTTCTTTTTTTACCGTATCCACTATTACATTCCCAGGTACAAGATTTGGCAATTGATCTTTTTCAATGCCTAATCTTTTTATTAATTCTTCATCCCATTTTTGCGTTTTTATATCCAAAAGTTGTGTAACAGAGGCTAAACTTGGTTCAGTGTAACATTTCCCTGTTAATTTGAATGTGAAGAAACTTTTGATGTCCAAAAATTTATAGGTTTTGGCAAAAATTTCTGGTTTTTCTTTTTTCAACCACAATATTCTCGCTATTGTATAATTAAAGGCAGGTGGGCAGCCAGTCTTTTGATATATTTCTTCAAAGGAAAATCTTTCTCCTACTTCGTTCATTATATTCTGTGATCTTGTGTCTAAAAGTGTGACCATATTCATCAAAGGATTCCCTTTTTGATCTATCGGAAGAAAACCAAATTGATACCCAGAAAAAATTAATAATGAAATATCACCTTCAAAGTTTGTGATTATCTTTTTAGATATATCCAAAAAGTTTTCCCATAATTCTTGAGGATCGTGTTCCGCTGCCCCTTCCACGGGCTGAACTAAATTTATCTTTTTGATTTCTTGAGAAATGATATCTCCTATTTCGTTTACAATTGCTCCTTTCATGTTTGTCGTTCCCACATCGAGGACTAAAACATATTTCATAACAATAAACCCCTTTTGTTGTTTTTTTCTTTAATATTCAAAAATTTTTAAAACGCTCCCCACCCATAAGGATTAAGGAAGTCTTTGCCACTGCAGACCACCTTAAACTAATAATTTATTTTCTACCTTTGAATTCTGTTATAATTTTTTCTATAACTTCTGGGTTAACTATTTGTTCAGGAATTTCACCTTTCATCAACTTTTCAATATCCTCAACCATTTTTTCATCCATTTTTCTTAATGAATACTTCCCATATCCCCCTATATGAGGCAATATGTACACATTTGGGTATTTCAGTAATGGATTATTTGGGTTTATTGGTTCTTCTTCTAATACATCAAGCCCCGCAGCTGAAACTTTCTTAGATTCTAAAGCTTCAATAAAATCATCCTGGTTTATCAATTCTCCCCTTGCCGTGTTAACTATTACTACCCCGTTTTTCATTAAGTCGAAAGCTCTTTTGTTTATGAAATGATAGTTCCCTTCATTTAAAGAAGCATTCAAACTTACTACATCGGATGTTTTTAAAAGTTCTTCAAAGCTTACCGGTTTTACCCCAGTTTTTTCTATGACCTTGTCAGCTATATAAGGGTCATAAGCTATTACTTCTGAACCGAATCCTTCTTTTACTATCTCAGCAACTCGGCTACCAATGTTTCCATAACCAATTATTCCTACCGTCAATTTTGACAGCTCATCACCCACAAAACCTTTTCTATCTTGCCATTTATTTTCTTTAACCGCTTTATTGGCAGGAATAATTTGCCTCAAACAGATGAGAATCAAAGCAATAGCAAGTTCCGCAACGGAATCTCTTTCGTGGATACCAAGAACCCTTGTGACCATAACCCCATTTTCTGTTGCGGATTTAATATCCACATTGTTGTATCCAATACCGTGACGAGCAATTAGTTTTACATCTTTATTGAATTGAAAAAATTCTGAAGTAAAGTTTGGTGTAACGCTTGCTATAACAAACTTACAACCTTTCAATTTGTCTGCTAACTCTCTTCCTGGTATCTTAGGATCGACAGTTATCCTTTCCACAATACCTATTTTCTTTAATCGTTGCATTAAATCTGGAAAGTATATTCCAAATGTACTGGAATTTACTATCGCGATGTTATTATTGTCTTCCGACACCTCTTTCCCCCCTTTTTTTAGATATTATGTATATCTTGCCATTCTGTGTGAAATATTCCCTCTTTGTCCCTTCTTTCGTACGTGTGAGCACCAAAATAATCCCTCTGTGCCTGAATCAGATTCGCCGGTAACTCTTTTGACCTTAACCCATCAAAATAATCAAGGGCTGAACTTAGAGCAGGAATAGGTAGACCAGCTTTTTTGATCTCTGAAACTACCTCTCTCAACTTTGGAATTTTCTCCTTAAAATCACTTTGGAATTCGTCAGAAATTATCAAATTTACTAAATTAGGATCTTTTTTAAACGTTCTTTGTATTGGTTTTAAAAATTCGGATCTTATTATACATCCATCTTCCCAGATTCTTGCGACTTCTGATAGATTTAAATTATATTCATATTCTTTAGATGCTACTTGCAACAGCTTCATACCTTCCGCGTAAGCAATTATTGTTGAAATATACAACGCATCCCTTAATGAATTTATAAAGCTCTCATTTAAATTCACTTCCGTGGATGTTCCATATATTTCTCCAATCCTCATCCTTTCATCTTTTATTGAAGATAACGTTCTTGCATTGACGGCAGCGTTTATGGTGGGTATGGATATATTCAAGTCTAAAGCGTCTTGAACACTCCATTTCCCGGTACCTTTCTGTTTTGCACTATCTAAAATGACGTCAACAATTGGCTTACCAGTTTCTTCGTCTTTCCACTCTAAAATCTTATAAGTAATTTCCATCAAATAAGATTTGTGGTCTTCATTCCATTCTTTAAATACTTTACTCATGTCTTGAGGAGTCATTTTAAGCACTTTCCTCATAATATCGTATGTTTCTGCTATCAACTCCATGATGGCGTACTCTATTCCGTTATGAACCATTTTTACATAATGACCACTTGATTTTGGACCAAGGTAAGTAACACATGGACCATCTTCTGTTTGAGCAGCAGTCGCTTCGAGTATATTTTTTACCTCTTCATATGCGGATTCATCTCCCCCAGGCATGATGGATGGACCGTGTAATGCGCCGTATTCCCCTCCACTTATACCGGTTCCTAAAAATCTTATTCCTTTTTTATGTAATTCTTCGTATCTCCTGTCTGTGTCTTTGTAATAAGAATTCCCTCCGTCTATGATTATATCTTCTTTATTCAAATAAGGCAAAAGTTCCTCGATTACATCATCAACTGGTTTACCAGCTTTAACCATCAAAATAATCTTTCTTGGTGTTTTTAGTGAATTAACAAGTTCTTCAAGGGAATAAGTCCCTTGAATATTTTTGTTTTTTGCCCTTTCTTCAACAAATCTTTTAGTTTTTTCACTTGTTCTATTGTAAACGGACACCTTAAAACCCTTTGATTCCATGTTTAAAGCAAGGTTCTGCCCCATCACCGCCATCCCTATAACCGCAATATCGTTCTTTTGTTGATCCATTATATCAACTCCTTCTATTTTTTATTAAATTGACTTTCAGGCATACAATTGGGACATACTTATACACCACTATAAGCGGCGAAACCACCATCTATTGGAACAACAACACCGTTAACAAACTCAGAACTATCACTTATCAACCACATTACTGTAGAAATTAGATCTTTAGGTTCTCCAAACCTTCCCATAGGTGTATGATCTAATATTTGATTTCCCCTTTGGGTTAAACTACCGTCTTCATTCGTCAACAAGAATCGATTCTGATTAGTTAAGAGAAATCCCGGAGCTATTGCATTGACCCTTATTTTTTTCGAATAGTTTTGGTTCATATGAACCGCTAACCATTGTGTAAAATTACTCACAGCAGCTTTAGCTGCAGAATATGCAGGAATGTTTGTCAAGGGCCTAAATGCGTTCATCGATGAGATATTTATTATCTCTCCATAACCGTTTTCTGCAAAATATTCTCCAAACACTTGACTTGCCAAAAATGTTCCCAAGAAGTTCAAGTTAAAAACCCACTGTACTACGTCTTCTGGGAGTTCAAAAAAAGATTTATCTTTACTTGTTGTTGCTTCGGGTTTGTTGCCACCCGCTCCGTTTATCAGTATATCTATTTTACCAAATGTTTCAAGAATTTCGTCTTTTGCTCTTATTAAATCATTTTTTTGTAAGACGTTGATTTTAATCGTTATGTGTTCAACACCTTTTTCTGTTAATTCATTATTTAACATAGCCAGAGCTTTTTCTGATAGATCCAGTACAGCAATCTTCCCACCAGCTTCTCCCAAAGACCTAGCCATTTCAGAGCATAGAACACCAGCTCCTCCTGTTATCGCTATTACTTTGCCTTGTACATTAAAATAATCTTCGACTTTACTCACGTTGATCATCTCCTTTTATAAATTCTTATTTATATTATACAATTAATTCGTTCTAAAATGAAATTAATTATTTATACAATAACCGCTTATAATTCTGCCTAATCGGCTCAAATTACCTATAATCGTTGATAATTCAAAGAAATAATGTTGCAGCCATGGAAGACCATCCTTGGTTGAGTGATCCTCGAGCATAGATTGGACTATAGTATTCTACAGGGTTTATCCATCCTTTTTCCAAGGAGTATTCCCACCATCTAGTTAAAGGATATCTATAATCCATACCTTCTCTTTTCTTAACCAAGGCATATATAGAGGACAAATAAGGCCAATCACTCCCGTTGTGGTACCTGTAAGGAAATACACTTTTACTGAAAAGGTGTTTTTTTGATTTGAAAAATGGCCAAACGGACATAACCCCCCAATCTTCAAACTTTTGCTCTTTGTTATTCTTTGTTTCAAGCATTCTCTCCATAGCGTTTAAAGTTTTTCTTTTTTTGTCTTCATCTGCTATATTAAAAAGCAAAGCCAATATCGTATCTATATTCAAGTGATCTTCCAAATAGTCACCAATAAAATCATTAAAATACCCTTTTTCCTCGTTCCACATTTTTTCGTTGAAATTGTATTTCATTATTTGATATTTTTCTCTTATATCTTCAGCAATTTTTTTATCTCCAATTAAATCATATATTAAAGAAGCTTCTTCAAAGGCTTTTATCTGAATCGCCAAATCGTAGGTAACAGCTCCATTTCTGTACACATTATCCGCCCAATCGTTTGAATCAAAGGGCTTTTCAAATAATAAATCATTATCAGTATCTAAACTAATATACCTTTTAAGAATATTACCAATCTTATCCAATACTGTGCCATCTGGAAATCGTTCTTTTAAAATACTCAAGTCTCCCGTATTATTAATGTAATCAGACAAAAGTATTATGTAGTATCCTCCAGAGTCATGATGGTTTGACCACCAATCTTTTTCGTATTTATAAAATTCTTTTGCCTTTTTGGGTAACATATTTCTTTTGCCTCTAATAAAAGCCAATTCCTCTTCACCTAATTTCATTACACCGCTTGGACAGCTTCCATCTTCGTGAACACCTTCGGACAAAAATAAAATCTGGTTTTTGGCGAATTTTGGATCCACTTTCATTATTGGCTGTATAGTCCAAAAACTATCTCTAAAGTATGTCCTATTCGGGAAAGAATAATTAACCCCTGCTGCTAAAGCTAAATCCCCATTATAATCTTTTATAGAAGAAAAAGCAGTGTGCATTGTAAATAAAAACTCTGATTTTTCTAACTCACTTAAGTCTTTGTTTTGTGCTAAACTGTTTAGATAATGAAGGTATTTGGTGTTCTTTTCTTCTAAATTCTTTTCTTCTTTTCCAATGATAATCTCTATTTCGTTGTTCTCGTCAGATCTCAACACGAAGGCTACTTTTTCACCTTTTATTAGATCTTTTATCTCACCTTTTTTAATGATAATTTTAAAGTCATCAGCGAATGTCAAACACTTATTTTCTACTTCCTGCTGATAACTTATAGGAATTTCTATCTTATCAAAAAAAGGTAGTTTGAATTCTTTTTTAAAAACAGGGGTGAATGAGAACACTAAATTTTTTAGATTTTTAAATTTAACAAGGACAGAATAAGCAGATGGGTCGCTCATAACAGTCATTTTTGATAAACCATTATTAGCTGACATACCATCAGGCCAAAATCTCACCCTTTGACTTGGGTAAAAGTTTAATCTTATTTTAGACATTACCGTTCCATACTTGTTGGAAAAAACAGAAAAAGGCATGCAGTTTTTCAACAACATTGTCGAAGACCTGTTACTTATTATGTATTCCTTTGGAAAAATTTGAAAATAAGTTAAACTTCCATCATTCTCTATCTTATAATACATAATATCCTTCCCCTTTTACCAAAGTTAGAGGATAAAATACTTCTACGGCTTTATTTCTTCCCTCTAAAACATCAGCTGCTATATATTTGTTCATCAAAGATATGGGGCCCAAGACTTCCTTTTGAGATTCGTATAATCTTAAAACCTTGATTTTTTCTTCCAGAAAATCAGTAATCTCTACAAAGAATTTAGATTGAGAAATCTTTGTGATATCAGATATGAACATAAGAACGTTGGAACAATTGTAAGGTTCATTTTCTAAATCCTCTCTTTTCGTTCTAGCTAAAAACAAGGCATCTATAGTACTTTCTCCAACTGCCTTGTGATCGGGGTGCTTGTCTTCAAAATAGTGTGTGAAAAGGATCTTGGGCCTATATTTTCGTATAAGATTTGCGATTAATGCTGCTAAATTATTAATTTCATTTAAATATCCGTCTTTCAGTCCTATCATTTCAAAATAATCAAGTTTCAAAGATTTTGCAGCATGTTCTGCCTCCATTTTTCTTACGTTGATATCGTTGTTTCTCCCTGCAGAGCCATCGGTTAAGATTATTCCACCACAACTCTTCCCTTCTTTTTTCAATCGAAGTATTGTTCCTCCTCCAAAAGCCTCATAATCATCAGGGTGGGCCCCTATGAAAAGTGCATCCACCATATTTTCTCCTCCCTTTTTTCTTATTTTAGAGATCCCATTGTTATACCTTTTACAAAATACCTTTGAAAGGCTAAAAATACAATCATTACAGGAATTATAGATAATGTTGTCATTGCCAAAAGAGATCCCCATTGTACGGTATACTCACCTGAGAATAATGCCAATCCAAGCTGCAGGGTCATATATTTTGGTGAGCTAACAACTAACAAAGGCCAAATATAATCGTTCCATCTCCAAGTAAATGATAACACAGCCAAAGCAGCTATTACGGGTTGAGATAAAGGTATTATGATCCTCCAAAATATTTTTAATTCACTTCTCCATCGATTTTGGCGCTTTCTATCACTTCTGTAGGAAATGATTACCTTATAATAACACAAAATTTCAACTTATCTCTATTTTTTGATAAAATAATTTTATAGAGTCTTTTATTAAAAAGGAATTAAAATGATGATAGATATAATTGCCATTTCTGACGAGGAAATATATTTAACAAATAAAGACAAAAAAAAGTTTGACTTACTTATTTGCGCTGGAGATCTTTCTCCGCAATACATTGATTACGTGATGAATGAATTCAAACCATCCTTAAGCTTGATGGTACATGGTAATCATGATAAAAAGTATTATAAATTATACGAAGAAGAAAATAACTCTTTCTCAAAGGTATACAAAGGAGCTTATGTTTTAAATCATGGCATAGTTAACTTAAAAAAATTCATCGGCAAAGACATAATAGTAGCGGGATTTTCCGGTGCTTTAGCTCATGGATATAGACCTTTTTATTTCAAAGAAAAGGATATTAATAAATTTAATAGAGAGGTACGTTTCAGTACAATCTTTAAAGGTAATAAGTACAAGCAAATCGATATAATGGTTACACACAATCCTCCTTACATTAAAAATACTATAAAAAAATACGGGCAATCTCATACCCCTTCAAGAGCTTTGGGGGAGTTTTATCTTAAAGCATTTCCAAAAATTTGGATATACGGCCATATTCATCCACGATACGACTTTCAAGAACTTGATTTTGAAATTAAATTTTTAAATAATGTATCTTATCTAATAAATGCGGTACCTTATAAATTAATAAAGTACGATGAAGAAAAGAAAGAAGTAATAGAAATTTATACTTATAAGATGATAAGTCCTAAGACCATTTTAATTTAGAAAGTAATTAATTCTTTTAAATAAAATTTTAATTATTTTGCTGTATTATAGAATTATTAATATAAGAATATATCCCTAAAAGGTTTTACTGTTTCTTGCAAAAAATCTTTTTTATAATAAACTTTGATTTTGAACTTGGGGATCTTAAGGGGTTTACCCCTTAACGTGCCCAAAAAAAGGAGGCTAACCTAATGTATAGGACCTCAAGAAGTCTCAGCAGAAGCGAGTACGAAAAAGCTAATAGATTAGCAAAGAAAGACTTTTTGGCTAATATTTCAAAAGGGAAAGAAGGATATCTGCCGTGTTTAGAAGATATCATCCACAACGCTGAAATAATTAAGGAAGAAAAACTTGGTCTTATAGATATCCCTATAGAAAGGATCAAAGGAACGTACTACCATTCTCGTTCACTATCTTTTTCTGCAAATTTTTATCCCTTAATGAAAATTGACTCAGAATTTGCAAGTAAATGGATCAATTTGTATGAAGCTCATATATCTGAAGGAATAAGGGATCCTGTAACAGCCTACGAATATTTAAACTGGTTTTATATTGTTGAAGGGAACAAAAGGGTAAGCGTTTTGAAATATTCAGACGCTTTTTCAGTCCGTGGGGAAGTTACTAGATTGATTCCAAAATGGGATGAAAACAATCCTGAAATAAGGATCTACTATGAATTTTTAGATTTTTATAAAAAGACAAAAATTAATATAATCTGGTTCAACAAAGAGGGCAAATTCAAAGAACTTTACGAGTTAATCAAAGATTATAAGAAAAAAAGTGATTTTGTTGAGAATGAATATGATGAATTAGTCCATTCAGTATATCTTCTATTTAGAAAGCTATATAGGGAAATTGCTAAGGACACGATTTCGCTTACTGAAGAAGAGGCTTTTTTAGAATACCTAAAAAAATTTGGTTTGGAAAATGTTCCCACTATCGAAAGAGAAATGAGGGAGCAAGTAGACGAGTTAGTAGAAGAATTAGAGGAACGTTTGGGTAAGCCATCCGAGCCGTTATTTAAATTGCCTCAAATTTTCGCAGGGAAAACATTAAAAGTAGCTTTTCTATATAACACCTCAATAGAAGAGTCTGCATGGACATATTCCCATGAATTGGGAAGAAGGTACGTTCAAAAACGTTTAGGAAATGAAATAATAACAAAGTATTTTGAAAATATTTCTGATTTAAAAACGTATGAAAAAATATTGGAACAACTCGAAGAAGAAAAATTCGACCTAATATTTTCTACCAGTTTTGACTTCTTACAAAATCAGAACACAAAGGAACTTCAAAATGTTCGATTCATGTATTTTTCCGGATATCGTACTACAAAGAATATTAACACATATTTCGGTCGTATGTACGAACCAAGATTCCTCTCTGGAATGATAGCAGGTGCAATGACCACTAACAATAAAATAGGTTACGTTGCTTCCTACGGTATACCTGAAGTCATAATGGGAATAAATGCCTTTGCTTTAGGGGCAAAGGCTGTTAATCCAAAAGCAAAGATATTTGTTGGATGGACGAATACTTGGCGCAATATAGAATATGAAAGAGACACGTCAGAGTATTTGATAAATGAAATTGGAGTGGATGTTTTAACCCATCATCAAGATTCTCCGGAAGTTTGCAAAGTTGGAGAAGAATACGGCGTCTACACTATTGGTTACCATATTGACATGAAAGATTATGCTCCAACTACCCATTTAACCTCTGTTGTATGGAATTGGGGAGTTTACTACGAAAACATAATTAAAGATGTATTAAGAGGGTCAAATTTTTCTTTATTTAGATTGTTTTCTGGTTCAGAAAAGATTGAGAACTTTTGGGGTGGACTTAAGAGTGGAGTAGTTTGTTTGTCACCTATAAGCAAAATTGTTCCTTCTACAACAAAAAACCTTGTTGACACTGTGAAAACGGATATTATGGAAAATAGGTTTCACCCTTTCAGGGGGGGTATTTTTGATAAAGAAGGTAATATGAAAGTCTCGGAAGGCAAAGATATCTCAGACGAAGAACTAATGAAAATGGATTGGTTTGTGGACAACGTTTATTATTCTTAAAAATGGGTACCAAATTTTGTTGATCTCAACCCTTTCTTAGTTTATCACAACATTTATGAGCCAAGTTCGAACGATGCCGGATATCTTTCATCAACGATAGATTTAAAAAATTATACTCTGTATTCTGAATTTCTTTTAGATCAGTATCAATTACCAACCGAAAGCCAAAGTAGCCCTCCAAACGCTTATGGGTTCATGATGGGAGGCAGAAAGAAAGGACAAAAAATAGATTATGGGATGGAGTTTTATAAGACTTCCACATGGTTGTACAATAAAGGTGAAGGTAACGAAGATTTTACTTATCCCGTTTGGAAAAATCTTCTTCTTGCGGAGGATAAAACTATAAACTACTTTCTTGGTTTCCCATATGGACCTGATGTTGAATTGTTCAAAATTTTTTTAGAAGGTGAACATTTTGGAATAGATTATGAACATCTAGTTAAAGGTACGATCACAATAGACACACCTTACAATGAAGAAGAATGGCAAAAGTATTCCATTCATGGACCGGTTCCACCAACTACTGTTGAAAACATTTTACGACTGGATTTTAAAATTGGAAACAATCCAACTTTTTTTACACAATCAATTTTTCGAAACAAAGATTTATGGATGTTAGTTGGATTAGAATACACTTTCTCATTGAAAATCCCTTAATTTTAAGCTTCCACTTTTTCTAACTTTTCTATCAATTCCAAAGTTATTTCTTTCATATTTTCCACCACTAAATCTGCTTTCGATAGATCCTGGTTGAGTGAGTTTGGGTTTTTAAAACCTATGCACTTCATTCCAGCAGCTTTTGCCGCTTTAACACCATTCTTTGAGTCTTCTATAACTACACATTCCTCTGGTTTAACATTTAACAATCCAGCTGTGTATATAAAAATATCAGGTTTAGGCTTACCACGAGCAACGTATTCTGAGCTCACCAAAACCTCAAAATACTTCTCAATGTCAAACATGCAAATAACTTCTTTGATCAACCTCATTGGCGAAGAAGAGGCCAAAGCTATTTTATAATTCTTTTCTTTGAGTATCTGTAATAACTCTATTACACCTTCTATTGGCTCTTTAACCCCTTCTTTTAATAATTCCAAATTCTCTAAGTTTTGTTTTTCAAGTAATTCTTCAACACTTTGTTGTAGATTGTATTCATTTTTTAAGTCTTGCCACATCTCTTGGTTGCTTACACCGATATAATTACTATATGAACTTCTATTAATTGGGATTCCCAGTTCTTCAAAAATTCTTTTATTTGCACTATAATGGATGGGTTCACTGTCAATAATGACCCCATCCATATCAAAAATAATGGCTCTTAACATTATTACCTCCTAGCTTTTACACAGGTTGATAATTAACATGATTCACAACATCTATTTTAAGAAATTCATTTATCTCTTTTTCGCCCCCAATATATTCCTTTAACTCTTCAAGGTCTTTACTCATAAGCTTTTTGAATTCTTCCCCATAAATTGTTTCATTTTTAAAAATATAAGAAGCTAGAAGATCAAGCCTCTCTCTATTTTGCTTAAGAAGTTCGAGAGCTTTATCGTACATAGAATTAATTATTTTCTTGACTTCAACGTCAAGTTCTTTAGCGGTTTCTTCCGAATAATTTCTTTGTTTTGTCAACTCACTCCCCAAAAATATTTCTTCCTCTTCTCCTTCCCAATACACAGGGCCCATTCTTTTGGACATTCCTAACCTATAAATCATGGATTTTGCATAATCTGTAGCTTTTCTCAGATCATCTTTAGCCCCGGTAGTAGCAAAATTAAATACTAATTTCTCGCTAGCTCTCCCTCCAAGGGCTACAACGATCCTATCAAGTATTTCAGATTTTTTAATTAAATATTTGTCTTTTTCAGGAATTTGTAAAGTAGAACCTAACGAACCTGCACCCCTAGGAATTATAGTAATCTTGTAAACAGGGTCGGTATTAGGCAATAAATATGCCAATACAGCATGTCCCAACTCATGATACGATAGAATCTTCTTTTCTTTATCGGATATTATCCTGTACTTTTTTGATGGACCGGTTAGCACCCTATCAATAGCCTCTTCAAAATCACTCATCTCGACTTGGTTTTTTTTCTTTCTTGAGGCTATTAAAGCAGCTTCATTAACTAGGTTTTCTAAATCAGCTCCAACGAAGCCCGGTGTCCTTTTGGCTAACAATTTTAAATCAACATCAGGGGCTATTTTCTTTTTTCGTGTATGTATCTTTAAAATTTCTTCTCTTCCTTTTACATCTGGAGGACCTACCATTATTTTTTTATCAAACCTACCTGGTCTAAGCAATGCTTTATCAAGAACATCAGGCCTATTGGTAGCAGCCATGACAACAACCCCTGTCGACGTGTCAAAACCATCGAGTTCCACTAACAAGGCATTGAGAGTTTGTTCTCTCTCATCGTTCCCTCCACCAAGCCCAGCTCCTCTTTGTCTACCTACTGCGTCTAATTCATCGATAAATATTATTGCAGGAGCATTTTCTTTAGCTGTTTTAAAAAGGTCTCTAACTCGCGATGCACCAACCCCTACAAAAAGTTCGACAAAATCAGATCCACTTGCATAATAAAAAGGTACATCTGCTTCTCCGGCTATAGCCCTTGCTGTCAAAGTTTTACCAGTTCCCGGAGGGCCTACCAACAAAGTTCCTTTAGGCATTCTTGCACCCAATTCTTGAAATTCTTGAGGGTTTTTCAAAAATTTTACAATATCCTCGATTTCGTCCAAAACTTCATCGATTCCTGCCACATCTTTAAAAGTAACTTTTTCCCCGATAGGTTCATACTTTTTTGCCCCACTCTTTCCAAAGTTCATACTGCTTCTAGCTCCTGCGGGAGCCGAACGATACAACCAAAAAAAGAAAAGAACCATTACTACTATTGGAATTATGTTTATCAATAAACCAAACCACCACTTTGATCCTACACTTTCAACATACTCTACCTTTATACCTTTTTGAATTAAACTATTCACATACTGTTTATCGATTACTAAAGCTGGCGAAAAAGATTCATAAGTAGTACCGTCTTTGCTAAGTATTTCCACGTTTCCATTTTGGTTTATTTTCATGGATTCAACCTGGCCATCATTGATCAAACTCAACATTTCTGAATAGGATATTATAGGATTATTTTCCCAATTCAAAGAAATGAGAGCCCCAATAAAAATAATCGCAAATATAATATAAACCCAAATTATGTTGGAAAACTTTACTTTCTTTTTTTCTTCTTTGGTGTTTTTATTTTCTTTATCGTTTTTATTTTCAGGCATTTATTTACCTCCTCACAGATGTTAACCTATATACATTTAATCCAAAATACTGTACTTTTTCAACGTTTTCATCTTTCTCTAATTTTTCAAAAATTTCATTTTTATTTTCACATTTTCTTTGATCCAAAAAACTTTCTATTTCATGCTGATTCATCGGATGTCTTTTTATTATACTTAAGATAGCTTCCAAATCGTCTTCTATAGAACTGTAAAAATCTTCTTCTTCTAAAAAATCAAGGGATATGCCTCCTAAGATATTTTGCGCTAGCTCAATTTTTTCTTTTTCTGGAACTGTTACCCAATCTTCCGCTGGGGGTCTCATTGGTAAATTTATATACAATCTATCATAACTTATTCTATTAAATATTTCTTTGATTTTCCTTAAAGATTCTTCATCATCATTTAGCCCTTTTATCATCATAAATTCCATCCAGATTTTACCTTTAAAGTTTTTAGAAAAACTTATCAACCCATCCACGTAAGAATCAAAAGATATACTTTTATGAGGTCTATTTATTTTTTTAAAGGTTATTTGATCATAAGCATCCAGTGTTGGCATTACAAGATCGCTCTCATTTAATTCTTCCCTTACTTTTTCTTCACAAAGTAGAGCTCCATTTGTAATTACAGCAACAGGTTTATCAACATAAGCTTTTATTGATTTTATTAGTTCACCAATTCTAGAGTATAATAATGGTTCACCTTCACCAACTATAGTTACAAAATCAAACTGGGATACATCGCTTTTAATATAAGCTTTAAACTCTTCCAAAATATCTTGCAAATTAAAAAATTCTTGTCTTTGGTTTGTCATGTTAGTCGTTTTCCCCAACTGACAGTATACACAAGAAAAATTACAAGTTTTTGGAGGTATTGGGCTTACTCCTAAGGATCTTCCCAATCTTCGAGAAGGTACAGGACCGTATAAATATCGAAAACTCATCAGACACCTCCAATATATACTCGCTTTTTTTACTCATTTAAATTATATCAAATATCACCCTTTAAATAAAAATAATAGTGAAACATACTAAAGAAAAAGAAATGAGGAAAACAGTATCTTTTATTTTCCAATTAAACTGCTTAAATCTCGTCCTCCCTTCCCAACCATTGTATCCTCTTGCTTCCATAGCAATACTCAAATCTTCAGCCCTTCTCAGAGCAGATACCAACAAGGGAATAATTATAGATATAGCCCCTCTAATCCTTCCAGAAAATTTTCTATCATCAAAATTTGCCCCCCTACTTAATTGTGCTTTCATTATACGATCTGCTTCATTTGCAATTACAGGGATGAACCTTATAGCAATCGTCATTACCATCGATATTTCATGAGCAAATCTTTTAGGTACAAAAAACCATCTCAAGACATCTTCTAGAGCATGAGCTAAAGAGGTAGGAGAAGTAGTTAACGTGAGAACAGAAGATAATAAAACTGCAAATAATATTCTGAAGGTAATTATAGCGGCATTAAATAAACCGGTATCTGTTATTCTGATAAACCCGATCCTAAAAAGTGTATTCCCTCCTACTGTAAATAACTGAATTACGAAAGCAAAGATGACTATGAACCATATTGATTTTAAGGATTTCATATAATACTTCAAGCTTAGTTTAGATAACAACATCAAAACCAAAGTATAAGAAGACATAATCAAAACATCATAAAAACTGTTTATAGAAAAAGCAAATCCTGCCAAAACAAACAACCCTAAAAGTTTTCCCCTTGGATCCAGTGAATGCATCAATGAGTCTAATTCAACGTACCTTCCCAAGGCAACATTATCCAAAAGCATTTAAATACTCCTTTTACCAATCATTTTTTCTAATTCCCAGCATTCAATATTTTAACATAATTCAAGAATTATTATATTATTTGTGAGAAAAGATTGTGTGGTTTTTTTAAAATATTAATAAACAGAATGGCTGATTTTTATTAAGTTTTGATTAAGTGTTTTTGTAAAAAGATGATATAATTATTTTAATGTCTACAAAAAATCAATTTGGAGAGACACATGGAAAAATCCTTATCAAATAGAAGTATGAAATACCTATTTATACTTTTGTTGATTTTAATAATATGTATAATAATTGTTTTTTTAGTTTCTAAATCCTCAAACTATAAAAAGCAGATCATTTTTTTTGAAGAATACTTAAAAAGCAACTATACTTTGGAGGATACAACAATAAACGAATTCGTTAAAGTTTTTGAAATATTATATAAAGAATTTCCCTATGTAACTGAATATGTTTACCCGATCGAATTGTTAGCTATTGGAATAGTAGAAACAAATTTTGAAAACGTAAAAGGAGATAGTGGTGATAGTTTGGGATATTTTCAGATACAAGCCCCTACTTATTGGTATTTAAAACATAATTACCCTGAATTTTATCAAAGAATTAATTTCTTAGAACCTTGGTATTGGGATAACATAAAAGAAAGACCTGATGTGCAATTATTGACTTCTATCTTATACTTATACGATATAAAATCACGTTTTGGCGAAGAAGATGCGTATAGTATTTACAATGGTGGGTCAGAAACATATAAAGACAAAATATTATTAAGACTTAATATTTTAGAAAATGAACTCAAAACATTTAACAGGAGGTAAACATGCAGATATCGGAGCCGCTTATTTCAAAACCTATTTTTAGTGAAAAAATTTGGGGAAATAATGAATTGAACAGAATTTTCAACTATGAAAAAACCCAACCAATAGGGGAAGTCTGGTTATATTCCCCTCTAGATGGATACGAAACCATCTTGTATGGGAAAAATAGCCTAAAAGATTATGGAAAAGCAAGTGAACTTTTTCCGAAATTTCCTTTGTTGTTGAAATTAATCGCAACCTCATCCTGGCTTTCCATACAATTACACCCGGATGATACAATGGCTAAACAATTAGAAAACGAACCATGGGGAAAATCAGAAGCATGGTACTTTCTGAAAGATAATGGCCAAATTAAAGTTTCAAATAATAACAAATGTATTTTACAAGCTTTTGATGATAATCGTTGGGATGAAGTACTAGAAAGTTATGAAATGAACAAATTTGATGCGATATTCATACCCGCTGGAACCGTGCATACTTTAGGTCCCAATAGCCTTTTACTTGAAATACAGCAAAGCTCAGATTTAACTTACAGACTATACGACTGGGGAAGACCTCGAGAAATCCATGTTGATAAATCTAAAAAAGTTCTCAACACCATTCACACCAGTTACTCTATTTCAAGGAAGACCGAAGGATTGTGTACCAAATACTTTAGCTTTTCCAGATTTGCCAACCAAAATAAAAAAGGGTTTGGCGTATATGTTAACTTGAAAAGCTATGAAACAATAGTACTTCCAGAAGAAGTAAATTATAATTTTCAAGGTGAATTTGTGGAATTTAAATTAGACGAAATTGGCTGGAAATCACTTTTATAGTTTCATAATCAAAAATTATAAAATTATTTAAAATTTTTACATTCTATTTCTTTTTCGACTTATTTTGTCTGATATAATTGAATAAACAGAAAACAAAATCTTAGGAGGTATCCTGATGAATAAAACTATCAAAGAAGATGTATCTATCGTCTTATCCGGTGAAGCGGGCCAAGGGATTCAAACGATAGAAGGACTGTTAACATTTATTCTCAAAAGGGAAGGTTATTACGTATTTGCCACAAAAGAGTACATGTCTAGGATTAGAGGCGGAAGTAATTCAACTGAAATAAGGGTAAGTTCCAAACCTGTAAAAAGTTACGTTGATAAAATTGATATACTTATACCTCTCACAAAAAGTTCGGTTGAGCATCTAGGAGACAGAGTAACTGAAGATACCCTAATCATTGCTGACAACGATTCGTTGAAATTAGATAACAAAAATCTTTTCAACGTTCCTATTCTCTCTATTGCAAAAGAAATAGGTAATGAAATATATGCAAATATAGTTGCTGTTGGAGTAATTTTGGGCCTTTTTAAAATAAACATAAAGACTATAGAAGAGTATCTAAAAGAAAGATTTGGAGATAAGGGAGATAAAATAGTTTCAGATAATATAAAAGCAGCTTCAGAAGGTTACAAATTAGGAAAAGACTTTTCTGAAAGTAGTGAGATAAAAATAGAGATCTCCACAAATGAAACTTTAAAAGACGATCTATTAATTAGTGGAACCGACGCGGTAGCTCTAGGAGCATTAGCAGGCAATTGTGATTCGATTTTTTCATATCCAATGACCCCTGGATCGGGAGTTCTAGTTGATTTAGCAAATTTTTCAAAAAATTTCGACATTTTAGTTGAACAAGCCGAAGATGAAATTGCCGCAATCAATATGGCAATAGGCGGATGGTACGCTGGAGCAAGATCAATGGTGACTACTTCTGACGGAGGATTTGCTTTAATGGAAGAAGGACTTTCTCTAGCTGGTATGATCGAATCACCGTTAGTAATTCACCTTGCTCAAAGACCTGCCCCTGCAACAGGTTTACCGACAAGAACCGCTCAGGAAGGGTTAAATCTTGTTATACACTCAGGACATGGAGAATTCCCAAGGCTGGTTTTCGCTCCTGGTAGCCTTGAACAAGCTTTCTATTTAACTCAACAGGCTTTTAATATTGCGGATAAATATCAAATCCCCGTATTCATTTTGACAGATCAGTTTTTTGTTGACTCGTATTATAACGTTAAAAAGTTGGACCTCTCCAAAATAGAAAATAAAAAATATTTTGTAGAAACTGCTGAAGATTATAAAAGGTATGATCTTTCGAATGCAAAAAACGGAGTTTCACCAAGAGGTATACCTAACTATGGTAAAGGATTAGTTGTTGTAGATAGTGATGAACATGACGAGAAAGGTCATATAACGGAAGATTTGGATATACGAATTAAAATGGTGGAAAAAAGGCTCAAAAAATTTGATGCTTTAAAAGAAGACTTTATCACTCCCGAATTCTATGGAAATGATAACTACAAATATCTCATCGTATGTTGGGGTTCAAATTATAATGTTGTAAAAGAAGCAATAGAAAATATAGACAATAAGGATCTTGCTATGCTTCATTTTAGCCAAGTTTATCCCATCCCGGAAAATGCGGTTGAATTTTTAGAGAATGCAGAAAAAATAATTGATGTCGAAAATAACGCCACGGGCCAATTCGCAAAGTTAATAAGAGCAGAAACTGGCATAAAAATAGATAGTAAGATACTAAAATTCAACGGAATGCCGTTTTCAGTTGAAGAGTTAACCGCTAAGATAAGGGAGGAATTACAATGAGCGAAAGAAAAAATATGTTTACTCTAGAAAATGAAAAAGAATTAGACATTGCTTGGTGCCCAGGCTGTGGAAATTTTGGAATACTGAATATATTAAAAAAAGCCTTAGAAGAAATGGAGGAAATAACTCCTCACAATTTTGTACTCGTTTCAGGAATAGGACAAGCAGCAAAAATCCCTCATTACTTTAAAAACAATGCTTTTAATGGCCTTCATGGTAGAACTTTACCCGTTGCCTTTGCTATAAAAGCGACTAATCCAGATTTATACGTAGTAGCTGAAAGTGGAGATGGAGACATGTACGGTGAAGGCGGCAACCATTTTATCCACAATATGAGAAGAAACATTAACATAACAAACATAGTTCATGATAATAGGGTCTATGGACTAACGAAAGGCCAGGCTTCACCCACTTCACAACGAGGAATGGTAACCCCTGTCCAAGTAAACGGAGTAATACTTAACCCCTTCAATCCTATTGCCGTTGCTATAGCTAACGGAGCCACATTTGTAGCACGAGCTTTTGTGGGTGATATGCAAAACACGAAAGAAATCATTAAAAAGGCTATTAGGCATAATGGCTATGCGCTAATTGATTTGTTTCAACCATGTGTGACATTCAATAAAATAAATACTTACGCTTGGTTTAATGAACATACTTACAAATTAGGGGAAAATTACGATCCGTCTGATAAAATGCAAGCTTTACAAATGGCTTTTCAAGAGGACAAAATCCCTCTAGGTATAATATATGAAGAAAAGGGAAAACCAACTTTTGAAGAACAATTGACTATTTATAAGCAAAACAAAGATCCACTTTTTAAAAGAAGCATAGATTTAAACAAATTAGAAGGTTTCATAAATTCAATGAGATAAGAGGTGATATGATGGCATTGAAAGTTGGAGAATTGGCTCCAGATTTTAAATTGAAAGATCAAAACGGTGATGATAATTCTTTATCTGGTTTTAAAGGAAAAAAGGTTTTGCTTTCCTTTCATCCTTTAGCATGGACAGGGGTTTGCGAAACCCAGATGAAAAACTTGGATTTAAAGTATGACGAATTGGGAAAACTCAACGTTGTACCTTTGGGAATTAGCGTTGATGCATCACCTTCAAAAAAAGCATGGGCTCAAAATATGAAAATCAACAAACTTAAACTTTTGTCAGATTTTTGGCCTCATGGAGAAGTTGCTAGAAAATATGGTATATTCGATGAAGAAAACGGTTTTTCCAAAAGAGCGAATTTTTTAATCGACGAAGAAGGAAAAATTGAATTTGTAAAAGTTTACGAATTAAGAGATCAACCAGATTTAAATGAAATTATGAATTATATCAAAAGATGAAAGAAACTTAAATAGGCTTCGACAAAAAGTTCGAAGCCTAATTTATTATAATGGAGTTAAAATTATGAAGAAAATTGCTTTCACCCTTTTAATTTTGATGATTATTTCAACCAATTTATTTAGTCAAACGATAAATATACCAGAATTTCCAAAAGGGACTCTAACTATTTCACAAGAGGGAAGTAGTGTAACAATCCCTATTGAAATTGCTAATACGAACGAATTAAGAGAATTCGGTCTGATGTACAGGGAAGATATTCCTGAAGATTATGGAATGCTTTTTGTTTTCCCAAGTCCTGGAATAAGAAGCTTTTGGATGAAAAATACCTTTGTTGAACTCGACATTGCTTTTATAGATGCCAATGGAACAATATTGGATATACAAAACATGAAACCTTGTGAAGAATCACCTTGCCCTATTTACATAATTTACACACCTTTCAAATTTGCTTTAGAAGTAAAAGCAGGTTTCTTTGATCGATACGGATTCACCGAAGGGGCAAAAATTGAATGGTCAATAAATGAATTTTAAAACCATTGACATTGTATTTAAATGAGGATATAATTATAAGGCTGAACTACTTGGTTGATTTTGAAGGTTTAGAACCAGAAATTGTTGCCAGAAAATATCTACAAGGTTTAGGCCTTATTAAATAGTTTACAATAATTTGTGGAGGCGTGCACCGAATTGGCTAAGGGGCCGGTCTCGAAAACCGGTGGGGTTTATCCCCTTGTGGGTTCGAGTCCCACCGCCTCCGCCAATTTTTATATGAGGAGGGAAGTAAAAGATGCCCATTCTATCTGAAATTAATAAATACCTACAAAGTAAAATTTCACAGGGGAAAGACGATTATGCAATACCGAAAAGATGGATGCCACCTAATTATACCGGTAAAGTTAAACTAGCGGGGAGGAAATTTTTTGTTAATCCCTATGAGTTTATATCCAACATAATCGATAATCTATTAAAAAATGCTGGAAAAGATGTGGATTACAGCAAACCCCTTTCTTTCATTAAAAATGTTAAAGAACCTGATTGGATCAGAACGAGCATACTTTATTCTGCTCACGTACGAGCTACAGCTGCATATGTTCATGATCAAACTACTTTATTCGTTCCAATAGATGAAAAAGGTTATACTGAATCGGGTACATTCCTAAAAATGTTGATGTTAATCCCTTATTTTTCTACTTACAACGTCGATAGTATATACTTACTTCCAATAACCCAAGCCAGCAGTAAATTTAAAAAAGGTGAAGTTGGTTCGCCTTATGCAGTTAAAAATTTTTTCTCTGTAGAAAAAGATTATCATGACACACTTTTGGAAAATGAATTCACCCCTAATGAAGAATTTGGAGCTTTTGTCGAAGCCGCTCATATGGCTGGAATGAGAGTCTTGTTGGATTTTGTACCAAGAACAGGATCAAGGGACAATGACCTTATTTTAGAACATCCCGAATGGTTCTATTGGATAGATATAGACGAAATGAACGGTTTTGCACCTCCTAAAGTTGAAGGTCTGGGATTTGTTCAACCGAGCAAAGAAAATTTAAAAATTGTGTACAATGACGAACAAGTCAAAAATCATCTTAAAAAATTTAGATGGGATCCAAGAACTCAGAACCCACAAAAATGGGAAAATTTTATAAAACTAAATAAAGACAACCCAGATTTTTTGGATGAAATAGCAAGAGAGTTTAAAGTAATAACCGTTCCAGGATTTTCAGATTGGATAAATGATCCCCAACCAGCATGGGAAGATGTCACTTTCTTAAGACTCTATCTTTCTCATCCAGAAGAAGCTCTAAAATATATAGACGAGACAAATCAACCTCCTTATGTGCTCTTCGACGTAGTTAAATCAAGTTTGTTCCCAGGGAAAGAAAAGAATGCCGAACTTTGGAACCTAATAGCAAATATTATCCCATTCTATCAAAAAAATTTCGGTATAGATGGTGCTAGGTTGGACATGGGTCACGCTCTACCTGACGAACTTGAAGCTGAAATTATAAGAAGGGCGAAAGAATACGACCCTGCTTTTGTAATAATAGCTGAAGAATTGAACATGGACAATCATTTAAAAGCTAAAAAAAGTGGTTACGATGGAATTTTGGGAAATTCATGGTGGGCTGAGCCAAGAATAAAAGAAGGCTGGTTCAAAAAATTCATCTCAGAAGTAGCACCAAAATTATCTTTACCTACATTTGCAACGGCAGAGACACCAGATACCCCAAGAGCGGTTACAAGAGAAGGTGAAGAAACTTTCTCAAAATTGACAGCGGTGGTAAATACTTTCATGCCAAACGGAATAACATTTATAAACTCCGGATATGAGCTTTTTGAACCTCAACCTATGAACACAGGCTTAGATGTAGAAGATCCTGTGGAAGAAAGATTTAAAAATTTACCTTCAACAGATCAATTTTATGGCAAACTCGCATTCTTTGATTGGTATGTCCTACACTGGGATACAGACCATCATATGGTGAAATTACTTTCCTTATTAGGCACACTAAAAGAGGAAGTCAAAGATCTTTTGAAAAATCCTAACAATTACCATTTTATTGATTTTTCTGATGATGCAAGTGCAATGTTTTGGTGGAACGGAAAAAAAGGAGTTGTAATAGCTATCAATACTAACTTTAAAAATCCTTATTTCTTCGATATAGACCTTGGATATTATACCTGGAAAAGTGAGCATAACATACAAACAAAATTGGAAAATTACAGAAGAGGCGAAAGCTCTTGGAACGTTCAGGATGCACATTTAAGAGTAACAATCAATCCAGGGGAAGCCAGAGTTTTTTTTGTATATTAAAAAGGGCTTTTAGCCCTTTTTTATTTTAATTTTGGAAAGTTAAACTTGTCAACTTCTTGCTTTTTTATAAATTTTCTAAACTTTTTCTTTGCTTCCTTCATAAGCTCCTCTTGAACTATAAACAAGCTTGACTTTTTACTGGTAGGCTTTCTATATTCTCCATTCGGTTGTAACTCTCTTGCTTTGAAATTATCCTTTAAATAAAGGTTCAATACATCTATCAATCGTTGCTTCAAATCTTCCTGCTCTATTGGTATCAAGGTCTCAACCCTTCTATCCAGATTTCGAGGCATTAAATCGGCACTTGATATAAATAATTTAGGTAATCCGTTATTTTCAAAATAATATATTCTACTATGTTCTAAATACCTTCCCACTATACTTCTAACCGTTATACCTTCACTGACACCTTTTATTCCAACTTTTAGAGCACATATCCCTCTAACGATCAAGTCAACCTTCACACCAGCCATGGAAGCCTTATATAAAGCTTTTATTATAGATACATCTAGTAAGGAATTAACTTTTATTATTATTTTCCCTTTCCCACCTTTTTTAACTACCTCTATTTCATTATCAATCCATCGTAAAAAAGTTTCCCTTAAACTTGTAGGAGCAACTCCCAACTTTTTCCATGTTGGAGGTTTTGAATACCCCGTTAAGATATTGAACAGAGCCGATACATCTTGAGCATAGCTTTCCTTACAAGTAAAAAAATCTATGTCTTCATATAATTTTGCGGTTATGTAATTGTAATTCCCTGTACTCATATGAACGTATCTTCTGATACCGCTTTCTTCTCTTCTAACAATCAACAAAAGTTTTGCATGTACTTTTAATCCAACAAGTCCATAAACCACGTGGCAACCTGCTTTTTCCAACTCTTTCGCCCATTGGATATTATTTTCTTCATCAAATCTGGCTTTGACTTCTACCACAACGGTTACTTGCTTGCCGTTCTGGGCTGCTCTAATAAGATAATCTATGATTGGGGATCTTTTTCCGACTCTATATAAAGTTTGTTTGATTGCCAACACTTGAGGATCCTCTGCCGCCTGTCTTAAAAAATCTATCACATGCTCAAAAGATTCATAAGGGCGGTGTAAAAGAACATCCTTTTCCCTAATTACCTTAAAGATATCCTCCTTACCATAAAAGCTTGGGGAAGGTTGAGGAGAATAATACTCAAATTTTAAATGCTCATACCCTTCTAAATTAGCTATTTCCATGAGAGAACTTAAATCTAAAAGATTGGAAATCTCATAAATATTATCACTTCTTAAATTTAGCGAATTTACAAGGAAATTCCTCAGGTTCTGCCCCATATTTTTGGATATTTCTAACTTTACAGGAAAACCTGTTTTTCTTTCTTTAAGTGAACTTTCAATCTCAATTAACAAATCTCTGGCATCATCCTCGTCAATAGAAAGGTCTCCATCGCGTGTGATTCTGAACTCAGAAATCTCAATTACTTTGTATCCACTAAAAAATAAATCAGAATGCATTTTTAAAAGATCTTCAGTTAAAAATAAACACGTACCATCTTTGCAGGGGATTTTTATAAACCTTGGAAAAATCGTCGGTAGTGGTATAAAAGCAAATAACCTTTCCCCTTTATCATCTTCTAACTCAACACCTAGATTTATGCCACTACCCGGTAATATCGGAAATGGCCTACTTTGATCGACTGCCATGGGGGTAACTACGGGAAAAACCGTTGTTTGAAAATAATTATCTAAAAACTCCTTTTTTTCTTCATCAACTTCATTAACTTTGAGAACTTTGATATTCTCCTTTTCTAAAGAAGGTAGTAACTCATTTTCTAAACAATTATATTGCTTTTCCACCATTTCATGGGTTTTTTGAGAAATCTTCGTTAATTGATCTCTAGGAGTTAAGCCTGAAAAATCCGTTCCACTGAAACCAGCTTGAAGTTGTTCCTCCAAGCCAGCCACCCTTATCATGAAAAACTCTTCAAGATTGGATGAGGTTATGGAAAGAAATTTAACTCTTTCTAAAAGAGGATTTGTTGTATCATAAGCTTCCTCTAACACTCTAAAATTGAAATCTAACCAACTCAGCTCTCTATTGTTATAATGTTTGTAATCGTTCAAATCAATCTTCTTTTCTTTAGTTTTGTTGCTGCTAGTTTTTGCCATAAAATTTCATTCCTTTATACTTTTTTTAATAACTCTGGAAGTATTCCAAACACTTCCAAAAAGAAGTTATCCTTTCTTTTCAATGCCCACTCTTCCAACAAAGTTTCCTTTGGTGTATGAGTAGTTATAATCAGATGATTACCCTCTAAATTAACTTCAATATCTCCCAATTTGCTCTCATGAGCGACATCTAAGGCATCTGCAAGCCTCAATATGGCAAGCATCTTTGTTATCAAAATCTTATCCGGTATGTTTTCCAATTGTGATGAATAATCATCAATCTCCAAATCTTGAGCACTGTGGAAGTAAGCGATCCTTGATACAATGTCCAATTCTCTTGAAGTTAAACCTATAATCTCTGAACCTTTTATTATGTTATACGAATGCAAATAATGTCTCTTAATATTTACATATTTTCCAATATCGTGTAAGATAGCAGCCACTTGCAAAAGGAGTCTATGTCTTTTGCCCAACTGATGAACTGGTTCTAAAGCATCAAATAATTTCATCGCATATTTTTCTACTGTTTGGCTGTGAGTCTCCTCATAGAAATATCTTTTACCAATATTTCTAGAAGAAATGATCGTACTCTTTTCCAGTAAATTAAAAAATCTTCTATATTTTCTGCTCAACAACCGTTGAAATAACAAGCTCCTACTTAAATTAACCTTCGGAAAAACCAATATATTTTCAGCTCCAGATACTTCTAAAAGCAATCGATAAAAAGCTAAAGCTGATAACAACGAATTCGCTTTACTTTCAGAAATATCGTATTCTCTTGATAATTCGGTGGCATTCTTTGATTTCAAATTCTGGAAAAGTTCATTCAACTCCTCTTGGGGAATGTTTAATACTTCTTCCTCATTTTTCCCTAAAAGTCCAGCTAAAAACTCGATTTCATTGCCACAAGTTACAAAGGTTTTGATCTTTTTATTACTAAGCCAAACCTTGATAGGCTGATAAAATGTGTTTAAATACTCTCTGATTAAATTACTATAGTGCAAGGTGTTTTCTTCCAACTCCCTAAGCATCTCAGAGACTTTAACAGAACCTATTTTTATATTTTGAGAGCTGTCTATTAAACCCTTAGAATACGTTGCTAATCCCATACTTCCAGTCCCTATGTAAACGAATAAAATATCATCCCTTTTGTACTTTTTATATTTTTCAAAGTTTCTTATCAATTCCATGTAGATATGTGATTTTTCTTCGTAGTCATCTAAAACATCGATAGTAAAACCTGTTCTTGTTTCGATCTGATCCAAAATAAAATCTAAATTTTCTGCTTCTCTCAAAGCGGTGGTGCCTACTACCTTCAATTTACTTGCTCCATATTCCTCCGCTACCCTTTTGAATCCTAAAAGTTTTTTACTTAGGATCTCCACTTTTTCAAAAGTTATCCTTCCTGTTGTGAAGGTGTCTCTTCCCAAGAATAAGGGGTAATCCAAACTTTCTATTATATCAATATCATCTTGATCGTTCTGAGCAATATCAAAAGATATATTTTCTGTTCCTATGTTTATAACACCTGCTACCATTGTTATACACCTACTTTTTCTTTAACAAGCGAAAAAGCCCCATACAAGCATGCATCATCTAGCAATTGTGATAGTTTAAACTCACAACACTCGAAGATATGAGGTATAGAGTACTGCTTGGCTGTTTCAACTACTATAGGCATCAATTGTTCTCCTAAAGCCTCCATTACTCCCCCTCCTAAAACGATAACTTCAGGATTTAATAAATTAATGATGGAACCAGCATTTATTCCTATATACCTTGCGGCGTCGTTTAAGATATTTCTTATTAGATCGTCCCTTTGATCATAAGCAGCTTTTAAAGTAGAACTTTTCACTATGCCTTTCAAATCACTATTTTTTATTAAGGTCTTTTCGCCTCTCTCTTTTTTTCTAACTATTTCTCTTTGGATAGCTACTTTAGAAGACAAACTTTCCAAACAGCCACGAAGATTACAACCGCAAAGAGGTCCTTCAGGGTACACATTCATGTGTCCAATCTCAGCAGCAAAATTGAATGAACCTTTATATAATGATTCATTCAATATTAAACCGCCTCCAATTCCAGTTCCTACAAAATAACCTACGGCATTTTTTGCTCCTTTAGCGGCACCAAACTTCCATTCCCCATACATACTCGCATTGGCATCATTTTCTATAATAGTTTTGATGTTGTACTCTTGCTCAACAAAATCGACTACATTAAATTCATTCAAAGGCATGTTAGGAGTAAAGGTAATTTTTCCATCTTTTATAACCCCCGGTACCCCTATCCCTATCCCTTTTACATCTTTATTTTCTGACAGCAAAGAATCTAAAACTTTCTTCAATTGTTCGACAACTTTTTCTTTGCCTTTTGAACTTTTGGAACTCTTTTTTTCCGTCTTCAATTTGTTACCTTTCTCATCGAATAAAGTCCCGAGTATTTTAGTTCCCCCTATGTCTATCCCAATCCAATTGCTCATTTTTTACACCCCTTTTTATAAGATTCAAATTTAAGCCTCTTGACTAGAAATATTGTTGCATAACTTTTCAAAAATCTCACTCACCCCAACATCTATCTTCCCTTGTAATTGGTTTATTTCTTTATCAATTTCTTTTAATAAAGCTTTAATATTATCTTCTTGAAATTTTTTTACCAACTTTGTCTTTAAAATAATCAAATCATGATGAGTCCCCAAAATATCTTGAATCTGCTTAAACATGTCTTCTTCAGGTAAAGTTTCACCCTTCGATGCTCCCAATATCTCTGTTTTATAACGCAGATCTTTAACCTTTATCCTTATTTTATGCAGTTTTTTATCGTCACTTTTATCGGTATTTTTAAACTCTTCATAAACTTCCTCAAATTCTTTTGTGTAAAGATTGGCAAAATAAGGCTTATTTATCTGAAAATTTTGTATAAAATCAAACACCAAGAAGCTTAAACAACTTTCTAGTAGATGATCTAACTTTGAGATTTTTAAAGATTTTAAATAACTTTTAAACTTCTCCTTCTCTTTACTGTATTTTTTCTCGAAATAATCAATTATTTCATTATTTTGCCCTTCAATTTTTAAAAGAAAGTCTATGTGAACTTGATAATCTCTTGATTTATTGCTTTTTTTTAATATCTTATTTACTTTTTTCTTAGCTTTCTTAGAGCTTTCGCGTTTTGAAAATCCTTCCAAAAAATCTATACTTGCTTCTATCCTTCTACACGATGTTCTCATGTCGTGAACAGTATCGACACCCTCTTCATCTAAAACATTAGAGATGTTTTTTAGAAGACGGTTTTTCATCTTTTCAAAATATTCGATGTACTCTTTCAAAAACATCCATGGATTTACTGAAATATCGTTTAAGAGCTTAGTGACTTCGGATCCACCATCCATTTTAATTTTCCTTTCCCAGATAAAATATCATCGAATGATTCTCCTTCAATACAAATTACTCCGGCCTTTCTCAAATGCAAATCATCACCTGTTAATTTTTTTGCAAGTTCGTCAAAAGTTGGATTGTGTCCAAACATGATCACATTGTTATATCCCTTTGTAATATTTGAGATTTTTTCAATTATCTCTTCTACTTCTCCTTCATACAATAATTCTTCTTCTACTATCTTTGGCTTGGATTTAAAAGACCTTGCAAAGATTTCTGCGGTTTCTTTTGTCCTCAAAGCAGGAGAGGTAATCAAAAGATCAACCTTATTTAAAATTTTAGCCACATATTCTGCCACTTCTCTAGAATCGTTTTTACCAACTTTTGTCAACTTTCTTTCAAAATCATCAATTTCCGGAGATCTTTTTTCTGCTTTGGCGTGTCTAACTAATATCAGGTTTTTCATCTGTGAACTTTCCTCCTTCTATGAACGTTTTTAAAAAGAATTCACATAATCTCTTAAAGCTGATCCGATTCTTCCTAACAGGGAATCCATATCACGAGTTTTGTTCAATCTTTTCAGAGTGTTCCAAAATATATATATTCCCGCTAAACTTCCTATTAAGTTTCCGATAAAATCCGTCATTGTATCAAAAAGACTATCCTCTTGAGCCAATCTGTATCCAGGATAATCTCTAAAGATTAGATCCGAAGTAAACTCTCCTATTTCCCAAAATACTCCTAGTGTCATAACAATAGAGAGGGTAACAACAAATACTTTTAGAAAGAAAAAAGACATTTTCATCCTAGTCCAGATTAGTTCAGAACCCATCACCAATGGATATATAAGAAATGAAAGCCAAATACCTCCTGTAAAATGAAGAATAAAATCGTAAATTTCAAAGCGATCATAAAATTGATACCACATACCAAATACACTATGTAAAGAAATTTGTATTATTGTTACTGTACGTATTTCTTCAAGAATCGTAGATTTTGTTACCCATTCAAAAACCCAAGTTAAATAAACTCCAAAAGCACTTAAAAGGTATCCTAAAAAATGTGGTAAGTTAAAATCCCAAATGCTTCCTATAATAGGGATAAATACAACAAAAGAAAAAAACAAGTTAATAGTTCTTAAAACAGAATAAACCGTTGAACTTGAAGTAAACAAGGTTTCTTTCACCACAGGATCTCTTACCAAAAAGTGATGAATTTTGTCAAATTCTATTTTTGCTTTTTTCAATGTTTTCGAAAATCTTGGTGTAATTGATATCACCTCATTTTAAGTTTTTGCATATTCTATAATTTATTTCAATTATACCATTTAGATACAAAAACAAAAAAAGCAGCGAAATAATTCGCTGCTATGAGGGGATGATACGACTATGGTGGCTCCGGGTGAGGGATTCGAACCCCCAACCTAGTGGTTAACAGCCACCCGCTCTACCGTTGAGCTAACCCGGAAAAAATAAAATACTTTCAAAATCCAAAAATGATTATATCATCAAAATGGTGTTTTGTCAATATTTTTATTTTTATCTACGGGGGCTACTTCACCAAGGGTAACAAACCTTTTGGCTCCAGTTATTTGAGGTACATTATTTTTTCTTTCTTTGTAAGTTTGATAAGCTATCACTGCAAACGCTACCGCTTCTTTAGCGTCACTTGAAAAACCTAATTCTTCGAGCACCATCACGGAAGCTTTTTTGCTTATCATCTTTTTTGCATAATCTTCTATCATCGATACCAAAGTAGGATTATAACTTCCTCCACCAGAGATTATAACTTGGTCTATGTTAGTACCTATAAATCTTAGATAGGCATCGGCAATTGATTTAGTGGTAAAAGCTGTTACGGTTGCAACAATATCTTCGTCGTTTAATTTAATACTTTTTCCTCTGTTTATTATCTCTTGGGCATACTTTAACCCAAAAACTTCTCTTCCTGTGGTTTTGGGAGGCTCTTTTTTTATAAAAGGATGAGCCATTAGTTCTGCTAAAAGCGTATCAGAAATCTTCCCATTTTTACTAATCTTTCCATCTTTGTCATAACTTTGCTCGCCGTTGCTTAGAATCTGAACTACTCCATCTATAAGCATATTCCCTGGGCCTGTGTCAGTACCTTTTATATCTTCTATCTTGGCTTTTTTTGGTATATAGGTGAAGTTTCCTATCCCTCCGATATTTTGCATAACCCTGTTGCAATCATCACTTTTAAACAAAATATAATCAACATAAGGTACGAGTGGTGCTCCTTGACCACCGGCTGCAATATCTCTGGCTCTAAAGTCGGTGACGGTTGTAGTTCCTGTTCTTTCTGCTATTACACAAGCTTCACCAATTTGAAAAGTGGAGATAAAATCATCACTTACATAATGGTATATAGTCTGCCCATGGGAACCTATTAAACTAACATCTTGCATATTTAAACCTTTTGATTCAACGACTTCTTTTGCGGCTTGAGCAAACAATTCTCCAAGCTCGAAATTCAATCTGCAGATTTTGTCAACGCTACCCGTTTTGGGATCAGAACATTCTAGAATTTTTTCTCGCATTTTTTTACTATACGGTGTATTTATAAAATTAACAACTTTTACATTTAACTTTTGTGGCCCTTCTTCTCTTATTTCAACTAGTGCAGCATCTATTCCATCCAGTGATGTCCCTGACATTAAACCTATCACCAACATAATATCTTCTCCTTTTACTTCCAAAGTGTTCATTTATTAATGATCTTTTCGAAAAATTATATTATTTATCTTATTTCTTATCACATTCAATTCAGGTTTTTTTAAGAATCTATCGTAATAAACAGAATTTGTCAAAAATATTGAAAATAACCCGTCTTTTCTAATCCAAATGGATGTACCTGTAAAACCATTGTGGCCGAATCCTGTACTATCAAGTGAGTATTGGCATCCTGCAACAGGTGGAGCCATCCAGGCTATATGAGTAGTATTTTCCCCTCTTTTTACCAACGTAGTTATAAAAAGATCCAAAGTGTCTTTTGAAACTATTTCCCCATTTAACAAGCTGATTATGAAAATCCTTAAATCACTGGCATTAGAAAACAAACCTGCGTTACCACTTACTCCACCCAAAGAGTAGGCAAGTTCATCTTCTACTACACCCTTCAACCTTTTACCTTCTCGGATAGATGTGGATACGGCTTTATCTTTATTCTTTGGATTGAAACAAGTATTTGCCATCCCTATTTTTTTAAAAATATCTTCGACATACTCTTTGAAATTCTTTTGAGTAACTTCTTCAACAATTTTCATAAGTGTTATAAAATTTAAACAAGAATATTCGTAACACTTGTAGGCATTTTCTTGGGGCTGAATATTGATTATGTACTTAAGCAATTCCTCTCCTCGATACTCTTCCCATAGATTTGAATAAGCTTGCATTCCAGAAGTATGAGTTAATAATTCGAAGATTGTAACCTCGCTTTTTGGACTACTTACCTCTTTGAATTTGCCTATTTTATCTTCCAATTTTATTTGCTTTTCATCTATTAGTCTCATAACCGCGGTTGCAGTTCCAACCACTTTGGTAACACTTGCTAAATCAAAAATATCCTCTTCAGTAAGTCTTTCTTTTTCATCTTTTGTTCCGAAAGTATTTTTATACAATATATCTTGATTTTTACCTATTAAAATGGATGCCCCTGTATACACATTATTTACTCCCGATGAAACAATTTCGTTTAAAGATTCGATATCTTTGTCTTTCAAATCATCACTTCCCTTCGAAATCTTCTATAAATCTTTCTAAAATACCATCACAAACCACATAAGAGTCTAACTTATCTACTTCAATTTTTATCTCAACTTTTTCATTAGAACTAAGCAGTTTACTAGCGATTTCTGCAAGCTGGGAAAGCTTTTTTAACCATGGATGTATGTCTTCATATAACTTTTTATCTTTTAAATATTTCAATTTTCCTTCAAGATTGCCCAACCTCTCTAAATATTCCTTTAGCTCTTTTCCCTTATTCAAAGGATCTTTTCTGAATTCTTTTATTAGACTTTTCAACTTAAAGGATGTCTCCTCAAAAATTCTCGATTTTAGAAAATTTTCACTGAATAATTTCATATCTTCAAAAAAGTCTGACCCTACCAAATTAAAAATAGATTTGTTCCAAGAACGCCAAGGATCGTAACCTTCTGAGTTCCAAAGATAATCAGCTATTGTTTGTTCTGCAAGCATCGATGCATATGGCTGATTCATCGGATTTGAGATAACCCCTTTTACTCTTGAAATGCATAAGTCGTTTTCTCTGTTCATTAACGGGGCTAAGAAAAGTTCGCCTTGATCTGCATCGTTTACCGGATAATTATCCCATAAGATCAAATCATGACCGAACTGGTTTGAAATCTTATCTGCGTTTTTTCTACTTACTCTTTTTGACCATACACCATTCCCTGTCCATATTACAGGAATTTCAGGATTTAAGTTCTCTTTCATCGTCCTTCTGTACATCGAATCCTCTTCCTGCCAATATTCAGTTGGGCAGAAGTACAGGTTAACCTCTGAATCTTTCCCCTTTAAAAATTCGTATAACTTGTTTGCTATATACGTCTGAGCCAAACCGTAATTCCCTTCAAACTTTTTTTCATCCTCTTCGTAATTCAATTTTTCAGGGATATCATCGAAAAGAATAGCAAATTTTTTTACACCTTTACTTAAAATTTCATAGTATTTTTTGCACAATAAATCAAACTCTTGTTGATCGCTAAATTTCATGCTAAGTCCTGGGCTTACACAAAACACAAAATCGACGAAATTGTCTTTTGAGACTTTTATTAGCTCATCTATTTTTTCCATTTCTTCCTCTGGATAATCCTCTCGCCATTTTTCCCGGTGATATGGATCGTCTTTTGGAGCGTACCAATAGGTATTCATTTTATTTCTTCCACAAAAATTTATCATATCCAATCTGTTTTGATGGCTCCATGGTTCCCCATAAAAACCTTCAATTACTCCTCTCATTTTAAAAGAAGGAGAATCGAATATCTCAACTACAGGCAGAAGTTTATTTTCTAAGTCAATAAGTTGTCTTAGAGTTTGTAGCCCATAGAAAATACCTTTCTTTGATTTAGAAAAGATTTTAACCGTCCTATTTTCTTTTTCGACTTTAATCAAATAGCTTTCTAAATCCATAATATCGATGCTTAACTCTATATCATTGCTTTTGATAAATTCATTTAAGTCCTTTTCAGAAGGAGAAATAAAAGATTCTATTTTTAAGTCGGCATTAACTGGGTCTTTTACAAAAACAAAATGTTCACTCGGAAAAATCTTAACGAAACTTTCTTCTTCAAAATTTTTGAAAATAGAGAGCTTTGAACTTTCAAAGTGAATATTTGCACCTTCATAGAATAACTTTTTGGGTTTTGGATTTAATCTAAGAAACAACTCCATTAAAACTCCTCCATTCCAATATGAAATAAATACTGTTTTTAAAAATTCTATAACTTGATTTAGCGCCCCTTCGCCCCGCTCCCCAGCCTTTTTTTATTTATAAAATATTTTAATATGGGATAAAGTAATTACTTTATTATCAATAATTGTTTTTTGTATTATATCATGTTTATTTTTAAAATGTTCATCTTTTTCGCAGATATGATATAATTATACAAAACTTATTAAACTAGGGGGTGTGTTTTATGAAAAAATTATTTGTTTTAATGTGTGTTTTGATTGTTAGTTTGTTCGTTTTTTCTGAAGAAGTTATAACTTTGAATTTAATTGAAGCCTTTTCAAGCCCCTACAGAACACCTACCTTAAACAACATAATACAAATGTTCGAGACTTTGAATCCTGGAGTAAAAATTAATGTTATCTCTCCACCATACGAAACAGCCTATCAAAAGATCAATTTAATGGTAAGTACAGAACAACCACTTGATATTGTAGAGATAGGCGACTGGGATTTAAGTGCATTAGCTGCTATGGGGAAATTAGAAGATTTGACTCCTTATATCGAGTCTTGGCCTGAAAAAGATGACATGGTCGAAGGGGTTTTAGAAGCCACCAGCATTTATCAAGGTATCCCTTATTTGTTACCTCACGGCATTTTTGTAAAAGCACTCTTTTACAGACCAGATATTTTAGCAAAATACGGGATTGAAAACTATCCAAAAACAATGCCTGAATTGTACGAAATATCAAAGACATTAACAGAATCCGGCAAAAATCAGTATGGTTTCGCATTTAGAGGTAAGGGTTATCCAACCGCGTTTATTGATATTGTTATCACTTCATTCTTTGATGATATAGATCCAAACAATATGTATTTAACTAAATCTGGTGAAATTATTTTTGAAGATCCAAGGGCTGTAGAAGCGTTAAATTTCTATGTTAGTTTGTATAAAGACACATCTCCAAAAGATTCAATTAACTGGGGATGGGATGAGCAAGTTAATTCATTTGTTTCTGGCATAACGCCTCTATTATTTCAAGATCCTGACACCACTGGCATGCTAAACGAAATGCTTCAACCAGGCCAATATAAAACTGCCCCACTTCCCCTAGGAACAAGTGGAAAAGCTTACCCTTCCTTTGGATTCGTTGGCTGGGGAATTCCTACATATTCAGAACATAAGGATTTGGCTTGGAAATTCATTAAATTCGTTGCTTCAGCTGAAATAAACGGATATTGGAGCAAGAGTTATGGTGCTTTACCAGTATTAGAATCAGTTTATACGTACGATTCATATTTCAGCTCAGAAATTTTCGAAGGTTGGACCAGGATGTTTGACGATCCCGAACATTATCAATTCACTCAGTACCCCTTAGATAATGAAAACTGGGGAAAGTGGAATGAATTCCAGGAAAAAACAATGCAGCAGGTGTTGCTCGGGCAACTTTCTGTGGAAAGTTGCTTAAAACAATGGACTGACTTTTGGAAAGATGCAGGCATTAAATAGGTGGTTTAATTGAAACGAAGAAAATTCATTTTTTTCTTGTTATTACCCACTTTGTTATTAATATCTTTTATCATTTTATACCCCACTATCAGTGGGGTAATGTTGTCTTTTAAAAATTACTCCCTTTATAACTTCCAAAACATTGAATGGATAGGCTTTGAAAATTTTAAAGCCATTTTTTCCGACCCTTTTTATATAGATACTATTTGGAACACTTTGGAATGGGTTTTATTCTCTGTGCTTTTCCAGCTAATCTTAGGTTTTATTTTAGCTCTTTTAATGAAAGAGCCTTTTAAAGGTAGAGGCATATATGCAGGATTAGTCTTTTATCCATGGGCAATCTCTGGATTTGCCATAGGCTTAATATGGTCATGGTTGTTAAATGGTCAATTTGGGGTGATCAATGATATATTAATAAAAATTGGAATTATTGAAGAAAACATTAGTTTCCTTTCGGATCCTTCGTTAGCAATGTTTTCTGTTATTTTAGTGAATGTTTGGTATGGAATACCTTTTTTTGCCATTATGATTTTAGCAGCCTTACAGTCTGTCCCTGATTCTCTTTACGACGCTGCGGAAATCGACGGTGCAGGTTACTTCACAAAGCTTTTTAATATCACTATACCATATATAAAACCTACTCTGATAAATACCATTTTATTGAGAACTATATGGGTTATGAATTTCCCTGATATCATTTACGGCATGACACGTGGTGGACCTGGTGGAAGTACTGAGATTTTAGCTGTAAAGATGATAAATACCGTTTTTTATGAATCAGACTATAGTAAAGCCGCAGCACATGGTGTGGTTATTATTACAATTCTTTTCATTTATACTATCATGTACTTAAAATTAACTTCTAAACGGGAGTTTAGCCTATGAAGAAAAAATTTTTGCCTAAATTTATACGTATAATTTTACTATCTATGTTTTTTATTTTTGCAATTTTTCCATTATACTGGATTATATTAACTTCGTTAAAACCCACGCAGGAAATATACTCATTTCCAATTAAGTATTGGACAAATAATCCTACTTTACTAGGGTACAAGAGATTATTTGAATTCGTCAATTTTAAAAGGTATTTTGTAAACAGTATTTTCGTATCTTTAGGCGCTTCCTTTGTTTCAACAATATTTGCCATGTTAAGTGGGTATATACTTTCAAGGAAAGAATTCAAATGGAAATATCCTATTATATTATTCTTATTTTTTTCTCAGATGATCCCAACTTATTTAATCATGGTTCCACAATACACAATGTTTTCAAATTTAAATTTAATCAATAAACTCATAAGCCTAGTGATAATTTATAGCGGTTTTGGAGCAGCTTTTAGTACAATAATGGCTAAGGGTTTTTTTGATAGAATTCCAAAAAGTATCGAAGAAGCCGCTTTAATTGACGGATGTAATGAAATCCAATCTCTATTCAAAATCACTATTCCCTTAATGTTACCTGGTTTATCGGCTATTCTTAGTTTTTCTTTTGTGAATAACTGGAACGAGCTGTTTACTGCTGTGATGTTTTTAAATACTTCCGACAAATATACCGTACCTGTAGGACTATATTCCATTGTATCAAAGGCTGGTGTGCAGTGGAATGTGCTGGCTGCAGGAATCGTGATCGCTCTTTTACCAACAATTATAGTATTTTCCATCTCACAAAAGTATATTATCGCAGGGCTTACACAGGGAAGCTTAAAAGATTGATAAAGATTTTTAACAATCATTTCTTCTTTCGACAAAAAAGTTTTAGAAAAGCTAAAAAAATTTCAAAAAATATACCTCCCCCAAAAAGATAGAAAGATATAAACACTGTTAATTTTTATATTTTAAGAACTTGTGTGATTTTTACAGCAGATGAAAGAGAGTCCAAATAAGTAGTTCTCGTACCTAAAGTATAAGCAGAAAGAGGCATGATAAATGTACCATGAATATCGAAACTCTCAAAATCTCCATTAGTTTTTTTCTCTTTAAAGCCCGCCCCTTGATGTATTACATAGTATTCATTTCCAAATTTACCTAAATACATCATAACGTGACCTTTCATAAAAAGAATATCCCCGGTTTTTAAACCATCTAAAATTATTTTCCTTTCCTCTGTTTGCTGAGGAAAAGAAGTTCTTTCAGCAGGAGTCATGATTTCTTGATACTTAGTATCTCTTGGCAAATATATTCCAAAACACTTAAATATATCCATTATGAAACGTGAACAATCTCTATTGTAATCGCTCCCTCCCCAGCCATATCTTTCACCAACCATTTTAAACGCTTGTTTAATTAAATTTCTCTGGTTGAAATCAAGGAAAGAAGTTTTTACTTCTTTTGCCGAAGAAACTGGAAAAATCCCATATGTTTCATTGTCCAATCTATTTTTAAGAGGGATTTTTATCGGATAACACCCTTCAGGAAATAGGGTGTTCATTTCAAAATAAAATTTTTTTGTTTCATTTTCATCTGCTAGAACTAACTTATCTCCCATCTGAAAACGAAATTTACCAATGGTAAGCAACTCTTCGGTGCAAACTTTACTTTCCATCAATATTAGAGTTCTTGTTGATTTATTGTAATCAAAAAATTCTTTTTTAGAAACTTCAATTAAACTTTTTCTGTTTGTCCATCCTGAATAAAAAGAGCTCTGAACAAAATACCAATTTAGTTTAAAACTTCTTCTGTATATTAAAATCGGTTCTCCTGGTGAAAGAGTAGTGAGCCTGGTAATATCATGAAAAGGATAATTTGGTGTTATTCCCAATGGATATTTAAAAGGTAGTGATTTTAAGCCGCTTCTATCAGTTATTAAGCCAAAAGATATCGGAATATCCCCAGAAATCCCTTTTTTGAAATCTCGAAAATTTGAAAGAAACTCTTTTAACTTATCTTTGTTCAAAGGTCTTATTTTTTCACTATCTTTGAAAAATAAATTTTCTTCGATTAATTTTTTTAAATCTTCCATTGGCATTACTTTTTCAATTTCTTTTATAAAATCATTCCCTGTTATTTCACTTTTTGCATTTGAAAAATCGTAATAATAGTTTTCTAGATGAGATTCAACCATCTTCTTATGAAGAAGATGGTTGAATGATTTTATTTCATATTCATCCATTAAAATTTCATCGGGGTTATCCAACCTATCTATCCAAAAATCAGGATCATATAACCTTTTATCTTTTAAATGAGTATATATAAATTCATTTACCATTCTTTATCTCCATTCGCTATTTTCAACATCCCTTTTTATTAAATCATCGTAAATTTCTCTTCTTGTTATCACCTTGTGTTTTCCATTCTTGACTAAAACAATGGCGGGTTTTAGAAAACCATTATAATTACTTGACATCGAATAGGTATAATCTCCAGTAGAGGGGATCGCTAACAAATCTCCCGGTTTTATTTCTGGAAGGTAGGTATCTTCAATTAAAATATCTCCTGATTCACAAGCCCTACCAGCTATTGTAACCTTTTCTAAGTTCGTTTTTTCCTTTGGACGATTCGCAATAAACGCCTCATATTTTGCGCCATACAATGCAGGCCTAATATTATCAGCCATACCTCCATCAATAACTACGTATTTTTTATTTTCGGCTTTCTTGATTGTGCCAACAGTGTAAAGTGTGGTCCCAGCGTTAGAAATAATGTATCTACCTGGTTCTACTATTATTTTTGGAGAAGGATAATGAAACTCATTTGACAAAAATCTAACTTCTTGAATGACCCCTTTTATAGCATTCTGAATATCTATAGCTTTTTCAAAAGTCGAGTGCGCTACACCAAATCCTCCACCAATATCAATTTCTGGTAAAACAACCCCTGTTTCTCCTCTTATTTTGTTTAAAAGATCAAAAAAAGTTTTTACTAACTCCACATAAGGTTCTGCCTCGTTTATTTGAGAACCTATATGTGCATGAATACCTTTTATCTCCAAATTTTCAGAATTTTTGATGGATTTAATAAGTTTCAACATGTCATCAAAAGGCATCCCAAACTTGGAATTTTTTTGACCGGTTGAAATATACTTATGAGTGTCTGGAGAGATGTTGGGGATAACCCTAAAATAAATTTTTGCCTTTTTTCTTAATCTTTTACTGATCTTATCAATGTTTCTAAATTCATCTTCATTATCAACTATAATGTGACCTGCATCATTCTCTAGAGCCATAATTAATTCTTCGTTAGCCTTACTGTTGCCGTTAAAAAAAATTTTATTTGCAGGAAACGAACTATGAAAGGCTATATAAAGTTCTCCACCCGAAACCACCTCTAAAGACACATTTTCACTTTGTAAAATTCTACAAAGCTCTGTATTCAAAAATGCCTTCGAAGCATAAGCAATTTCGTAATTAGTATAATCAGCGCTATCGAAGACATTTTTTATCCTTTTGATGTTCTCCATGATTTTAATTTCGTCCAACACTAATAATGGAGTACCATACTCATTAGCTAAGTGAGTACTTTTTACCCCAGAAATTTCCAATACTCCATCTTTATCTATTTTCATACAAAAAACATCTCACTTTTCTGTTATCTACCTGAAAGTATGGAGGTAGATAATTCTTGCATTTTTCCATAGCAAAGGGACAACGAGGTTCAAAAGGGCAACCCTTGGGAAGATTAATTAAATCTGGTACTTCTCCAGTATTTCCTAACTTTTCTGAAGTTATTTTGTCTGGATCGGGTGCGGCTTTCCTTAGTAATTTTGTGTAAGGATGTAATGGGGCTAATACTACTTCATCCGCTGTTCCTTCTTCCATTATCATACCTGCATACATCACGGCTATTCTATCTGAAATGTATCTAGCAGCTGCTAAATCATGAGTTACGTGAATATATGTTGTATCTAAATCATCTCTAATTTTCAACATTAATTTCATTATACCCGCTCTAATGGAAACATCTAACATAGAAGTAGGTTCATCCGCCAATATTACAGAAGGCTTTGTAACTATGGCCCTTGCAATAACTACTCTCTGCCTTTGACCTCCAGATAGTTCGTGAGGATATTTATTGATAAAGTTTTCTACTGGCGTAAGTTCAACCTCTTCAAGAACATCTTTTATTCTTTGGTTTACTTGTTCAAATTTATGAAGTTCAAGAGGCCTTTTTAATATTTGATAAACTCTTTTTACTGGATTGAGCGAAGAGAAAGGGTCTTGAAAGATCATCTGAATCTGTTCTCGGAATTTTAATTCTTCATTCCTTTTAAGTTTTTTAGGAATTACTTCTCCTTTGAATTTTATACTTCCATTATTTTCTAGGTAAATACGAGATAATACCCGTAACAAAGTAGTTTTACCTGAACCACTTTCTCCTACTATAGATATGATTTCTTTAGAAAAAACATCCAAATAGATATTTCTCAGAGCATGAACATATTGAGTTTTAAATCCTTTTCTTATAGAAAATTTTTTTGTTATATTATCAAAAGAGATTACAGGGGAAAATGACATGCAACCCACCTCCCAGGGATGATCTCTTTGAATTCTGGTTTTTTATCACATAAATCTTTTCTATAAATACACCTCTCTTTAAATGGACATCCTTCTATTTCTTTGGACAGATCTGGTATTCTGCCCGGTATTCCTCTATATTCTTTTGATGTAGCAGTTAACCTTGGAAAAGAATTTATTAATCCTTCAGTGTATGGATGCAGTGGATGTGAATACACAGCTTTCGTGGGACCAATTTCAACAATTTCTCCAGCATACATGATTGCAATCCTTTTTGATAACTCAAATAACAAAGATATGTCATGGGTTACAAAAATAATTGAAAATCTATTTTCTCTTCTTATTTCATCTATTTGATCCATAATTGATCTTTGTACGACAACATCAAGCGATGTCGTCGGTTCATCCATTACTACTAATGACGGAGAAAAAACTAAAGCCATGGCAATAGCAACTCGTTGTTTCATTCCTCCGGATAATTGATGAGGGTAACTATCCATTCTTTCTTGTTGAATTCCAACCATACGTAAAACCTTTTCAACCATACTTATTGCTTCAGTTTTTGAGTAATTACTATGTTCGAATATTACATCCATAATCTGATCTTTTATCTTGAAAACAGGGTTTAAAGCATTCATTGCACTTTGTGTAACTAACGAAAATTCTACCCATCTTTTCTTTCTGAGTTTTTCTTTATCCAATTTTAGAATATTTTCACCTTTATATATTATTTCTCCACCAAAAATTTCACCCGGTTTTTTTAAAAGTTTGAGTATAGAAAAGAGTAAAGTAGATTTACCACATCCAGATTCGCCCGCTATTCCTAAGAAATCATCCTCTTCCACGTTGAAACTTACATTTTTAACTGCCTTCACTATTTTATTGTTACTTCTATACCCTGCATTTAAATTTTTGACTTCTAAAAGCACTACTTACACCCCTCTTAGTCTTGGATTTGTAATCTCATCGATGGAGAAATTTAGCAAGGCAAAACTGGCTCCTAATGTTGCTATAGCTACTCCAGGAGCCAAAACCCAGCCCCATGAATTATTTAATAAGGCACTGCTGTTTTGGGCCCAATACAGCATTGTCCCCCAGGTTATAGAACTAACATCTCCAAATCCAAGAAATTCTAGCGAAGCTTCGCCAACAATTGCAGTTAGACAAGCCATAAAAAAATTAGAAGCAATCAAAGAAGACATATTTGGCATAATCTCAGAAAAGATTATTCTTCCACTTTTTTCACCCGTTATTTTTGAAGCAAGAATGAACTCGCGACTTCTCATTGTTAAAGTTTGTGATCTGATAACCCTTGCTCCGGGAGCCCAACTTGTGAATGCTATTACTAAGATAATAGGTACAACTCCTCTAATCCTTATATAAGAAGCTATAACTATCATTAAAGGCAATCCAGGAATTACCATAAAAACGTCTATTATTGTGGAAAGTATTCTATCAACTAATCCTCCAAAATATCCAGCTGTCATCCCTATTAATATCGATATACTTGTCATCAAAACTCCAGTTGAAAGACCAACTATTAAAGAAAGCCTAGTTCCATAAATCAATTGAGATAATATATCCCTTCCCATCCTATCTAGCCCTAAAGGATGATTTAAGGTAGGACCACTATATGGGGTCCCTACAAAATCGTTGGGATCATAAGGTGCAAAAAAGGGAGCAAATATAGCTATTACAACAAAAAATAATATTATTGATAAACCTACAATGGCTTTTTTATTTAGTCTTTTTGGCATATACTATCAACCCCTTGTCCTTGGGTCTAGGAACATGTAAATAAAATCAAGCAAAAAGTTAGCTAATAAAACCGATAAAGATATAATAAAAAAAATAGCTTGCATAAGTGGGTAATCCTGGCTAGTAACCCCTTTATACATTAAATATCCAATTCCAGGATATGAAAAAACAATTTCTGTCAATAAAGCTCCACCAACTATGTATCCTAAAGAAAGCCCAAAAGAAGTTACGCTGGGTAGAAGTGCATTCCTCGCTGCATATCTATTCATAATCTCTTTATCTCTCAAACCTTTAGCTTCTGCAACTACTATAAAATCTTCTGAAAGGGTTGATATCATATTGTTCCTCATGGTTAGAATCCAGGTACCTAAAGAAGCTAAAACTAGTGTAAGGGCCGGAAGAAAGCCATGATATAACACACTTCCTACAAACCGCCATCCACTTAAAAATTCTTGTGTTGAATAAGCATTTGAAAGTGGAAATAATCCTAACAAAAATCCAAAAACATAAAGCAAAATCAAAGCTAACCAAAAATACGGAAAACCTCTAATTATTAGGCCCATGACCGTTACAAAAGAATCAAAAGGTGTATTCCTTTTCCATCCCGCTCTTATGCCCAAAGAAGTTCCTAAAATAAAGCTGATTACAGTTGAAATCCCCACAAGCCCAATAGTCCATGGTAAAGAAGAAAAGATTAAATCTTTTACCTCAACAGGGTAATATGAATATGATACTCCAAAATTAAAAGTTAGAGTATTTTTTAAATAAGCGAAGTATTGTTTGAGTATTGGCGTTTCCTTATCTACGCCCAGTGCTATTCTCATTGCTTCAACTGCTTCAGGCTGTACTTCTCCACCCATTCTTAAAAGTATTCTTTCAGCAGGATCCCCAGGCATCAACCTTGGTAATATAAAATTGATTGTAAGTGCAGCAATTAAAGCTATTACAAAAAAGAAAATCTTTTCTCTCAAATATTTCATGCATAATACCTCCAAAAACCGCCCCAAAAGGGGCGGGTTGTTATTATTCCCTGAATTCACTTACTTAACAGGTTCCAAGTTCATCATTATGTATGCTTTATCCATTCCGGTTATAGTTGGTAAAGCATATGGATTCTCCTTATTAGGCCATCCTTCAAAATTATATGTAGTATATTCAAACCATGTTGGATTGTAAAATAAAGGAATAGCAGGAATTTCTTGCAAAACAATGAGTTGGAGTGAGGAAATAGCAAGTTGTCTCTCTTTTTCATCTGAAGTCTTTCTGAAAATTTCCAACAAAGAGTCTGTGGTTAAGCTAATCCAACCACCTCTGTTGTCACCACTATAAGCATTCCTAGAGTGCAACCACCTTTCATAGAAAAAGTAAGGATTTATACCGTAATTCACCCAACTCAACGCCAATTCAAAATCTTTATTTCTAATTCTCTCTAAATACAATCCAAAATCGACTTGTGATACAACTACATCTATCCCTATTTGTTTTAATTGGGAGGAAAGTACTTGTGACACTGCTATCCAGTCTGTCCATCCAGCAGGAACTATCAGTTCAAAACTTAATTTGTTTCCATTACTATCAGTGAATATGCCATCTCTACCGATACTATACCCCAAATCATTCAACATTTCTTTTGCTTGTTCAACATCTTTGTCATACCACATATGTTTTAAATTGTCATTGATTAATTCTGAGAAGCCACCTTTTATCAATACCGGATTAGAAACAGTGGCTAAATTCGACATTCCTATCTGTACCAGCTGTTCATTATCTATACCCAAAGCAATAGCTTTTCGGAAATTCTCATCTTTAAACCTTTCATCATCAAGGTTAAAGAAGAGTAGGACTGGGTTCCCTTCCGGGAGCCAATAACCTCTGTTCTCTGGATCGGCTTTAATAAATATATTCTCAATATTTGGAAAGAACAAAGTCCCCCAATCAATTTCTTTATTCATTAAAGCCAGTTGAGCAGCGTCGTTTCCAGTAAAGGCAGGAATTCTAATAGTATCGACTTTCACATTTTCTTTCTGCCAATAATTTGGATTTTTCTCCAATGTATAAACTTGGCTAGTAAACTGTCCTAACAAGTAAGCACCTGTTCCAATAGGGTTTTCAGCAGTGTAAGTGGTTGGATCACTTAGATTTAACCAGATATGTTCGGGGACAATGTATACGCTAAAAATATCTGTATATATGAGTGTATCAACTTGAGATAAAACAAACTTAACATGTTGATTATCCACTTTGGTTACCTCTTTCAAGCCTTTTTTCCACATACCTCCAGTATCCAGAGCGGGATAACTTTTAATCATGTTAAAAGTAAATACCACATCATCTGCGTTAAAATTCTCTCCATCAGACCATTTAACATTTTCCCTTAATGTAACTTCAAGTTCCAAATAATCATCAGACCATTCGTAATCTGTGGCTAACCATGGGACAACCTCGCCAGTATATCCGTTAATGTAAAACAAAGTTTCGTAAATGAAACCTCTAGCCGAGAAGTTACTACCACCTGAAAAATAAGGGTTGAAATTTCTTGAAAACGGCCCTGTCACATCCATGATCATAGAAAGAGTACTTGCAAACGAAAACACACTTAAAATAGAAATCACTACAAACAAAAGTATCTTTTTCATCTTTGTTCCCTCCTTAAAATTTTTTGAAAATACTATATTCAGAAAAACTAAAACCTATTTTATACTCCTTCTCTTCTATACTCCCTAATTCATTCAAGCATAATCAAAGTAAATTTGGTTTCAAATTTCAAACTCTTTCTCTTTCGTATTAACTTTATTGCATAGATGTGGTACTAGGGTTAACCGTATACACAGATTTTATACATTTGCCCTCTTCGTATAGTTAGTATAATACCAAAATTTTGTGAAGATTTAGAAAGTATCAAACTGTAAAAAAAAGAAATTTAATTTGTATTTAAGTAATGACTTTTATTTGAAACATTTATACTTTTTTATTATACTACTATAATTTTTCTTTTGCAAATTAGAGATAACGAGATATAATCTTCTAATCCAAAATAATTGCCTATAATTCCAAATAATCGCTCTTAATTAAAAAAAATAGAATTGACATATTGTTATAACTTAAGATACAATATGTATAATAAAAAAAGTGGGGGAGAATATTAAATGATTCTTCAAGGTTTGGATTTAATGGAAAAAGATGGGTTCACAAAATTAAAAAACAAAAAAGTTGGTTTGGTAATAAATTATTCCTTAGTTAACAAAAATATGGAAGATGGCATAGAAATAATGTTGAAAAATGGAGTAGATATAAGAAAAATATTTACACCCGAACATGGATTATATGGTCTTGCTGATGGAGTTGAATACTCAGATCAGATTCATCCTTTATATAATATACCAATTATTAGCTTATATGGAAAGCACAAAAAGCCTACACAAGAAATGTTAGAAGATATCGACATACTAGTATACGATATTCAAGATGTTGGCTTACGATTTTATACTTTTATATACACTCTAGCTAATACAATAATTTCCGCCCAAGAAAATAGTAAAAAAATAATCATATTAGACAGAATAAATCCTTTAGGAAGGATTGTTTTTGGTTCACGAATAAAAAAAGAATATTCAACTTTTGTTGGTGGATATGAACTTCCTTTAAGATATGGTTTGACACCAGGTGAATTAGCAAAGTACTACAAAAAATATCTTGACCTTGATTTAGATCTTGAAATCATTCCTATTGAAGGATGGAAAGGAGAATCATTTGAAAACACTAAATTGAAGTGGAATATTCCCTCACCCTCTCTTCCAACATTTGATTGTACCTTGGCTTACAGTGGAACTTGTCTCATAGAGGGGACTAATGTAAGTGAAGGAAGGGGAACTCCTAAACCTTTCTGTTTCGTGGGAGCTCCTTGGATAGATGAAAACATTCTATACAAATTCATAAAAGAAAAATTTCCCTATTTAATTTTAAGAAAAAGGTATTTTATACCAAATTCTTCTAAATACCAAGGTGAATTGTGCAAGGGCATAGAATTTTTCCCTGAAATTAAAGATAATTTTACCATTGTTGCCATAGAGATTATACGCCACTTAATTCAACAAAAAGGAGAATTTGAGTTTAGAAAATACATAGATAAAGGAAGTCAAACACAAAGAGATCATATAGAAAATTTATTGGGGGAGGATAAAAAAATTTTCTTTGAGAATAATGACACTTATTTAAATGAATTGTACAAGAGCTCCCAAGATTTCATTGATTTTTGTGAAGATATACTATTATATGGAGGATTAAAACTATGGAAAGTTTAGAGAAGGCTTTGGGGAAACTATTCTTAATAGGAATTCAAGGAACCTCTTTAAACAACGAAAATATGAAGGTTTTAAAATCAACTTTGCCTGGGGTTATCATTTTCTTTTCACGAAACATAGAAAACAAATATCAACTTAGCAAGTTTATCGAAGATATTAAAAATTTTTTAGATTACGAACCCTTATTTTGTATCGATCAAGAAGGTGGAACGGTAGCAAGATTAAAAAAAGGATTTACTGTTGTACCCAGCGCTATGGGTATAACTGCGACTAACGAACCAGAGAATGCATATCTTTCTGCAAATTTACTTGCAAAAGAAATGTTAGCAGTGGGAATCGATTGGAATCTTGCTCCAGTTGTTGATATCAACAACAACCCACAGAATTCTGTAATTGGAATTAGAAGTTTTTCCGATGATAAAAATGTGGTACTAAAGTTTGCCCGTGAATATGTGAAGGGATTGCATGACGGGGGAGTACTTTCTTGTCTAAAACATTTCCCTGGTATTGGGAACGTCAACACCGATCCTCATTTAGACCTTCCCCAAGGCGAATTAAGCAAAGATGATCTTCTTTCAACAGAGTTATTCCCGTTTCTAAATATTGATTCTCCTTCATGGATGCCGACTCATGTGTACCTTTCCAAGATACAAAATAAAAAAGGACCAGCATCTTTATCAGAAGAGATTTTAACAGGATTGGCAAGGGAAGAACTAAAATATAAAGGAGTTTTGGTTGCGGATGATTTTGAGATGGGGGGAGTAGCAAACTTTTATTCAGCCCAAGAGGCAGTAATAAAATCACTGAATGCCGGAATGGACATAGTTAGTATCTGCCATTCTTTTGAAAAACAATCAGCAGCCAAAAACGCTGTATTGAGAGAGTATAAAAATAACGAAAATTTTAAAAAGAAGATAAATTCATCATTAGAGAGAATCCAATCGTTAATGAAAATTTCAGCAGATTTGAGGGAGAAAAACAATAATAAAATATCACTAGAAGAAATTGGCAAAAAAGAATATATAAACTTAGCTAAAAATATTTTTGATAAATCTATCACTGTTCTTAATATGTCTCATGACAAAAGCTTTTTGCCTTTAAAAAACGTTGATGAAATTTATTACTTTGCTAAAGAGTCATTATCTTACGGAATCGAAGACAAAAGAACACAAATTTCTTATATTATTGAGCCAATATCAAAAGAACTCAAAGCAAAAGTAAACATTTTAGAAACGAGTAAAATAATTGACCCTCTGGTAAGGGAAGAAATAATTCAAAACTCTAAAAACAAAACTATCTTGGTTCTAGCTGAAAATGCATATTTGCATTCAGAATTGGTTGATTTGATAAGTAACATGTCCCAAAAATCAAAAAAACTAATTTTAGTTGCTTTAAGAAACCCATATGACGTATTTATTCCTAAAGTAAAGTACGGAATTTGCACATACGGTTTTAATGAAAATATTCAAACTTCTTTGCTTAAAATTCTCAAAGGAGAAATAAAACCAACTGGGAATTTACCAATTAAACGGAGGCTAGAAAATGCTAGAGAATCTGGAAACCGAAAAAAGTAACCCTAAGACTCAGAATTTGGACGAGATGGACATACATGAAATACTAAGAATAATTAATCAAGAGGATGCAACAATAGCGTTATCCATCGCCGAAAATTTAGAGAATATAGAAAATGTGGTTGTTAACTGTATTTCAGCCATTAAGAATCACGGAAGGATCATATATGTTGGGGCAGGGACGAGTGGTAGAGTAGCCGTTGTAGATGCGGTAGAAACAGTTCCAACTTTTGGTATAGATTCAGGAATCTTTCTCCCCTTAATCGCGGGAGGAGAAAAAGCCTTCTTTCAAGCTACAGAACATGTTGAAGATTACGAAGAAGGTGGGAAAATAGACTTAGAAAAAAATAATGTCCGTTCTGAAGATTATGTAATAGGTATAACTGCTAGCGGGCGAACCCCTTATGTAAAAGGTGCATTATCCAAGGCAAAAGAAATAGGATGTAAAACAGCTTTGATTTGCAACGTAAAAAACCCCGAATTGATGAAAATCTCAGATATTGTAGTTTCTTTAAGAACGGGCCCAGAAGTCATTGCAGGAAGCACAAGAATGAAAGCTGGCACAGCCCAAAAAATGGTTTTAAATATGATAAGCACCGTTACTATGATAAAACTTGGAAAGACTTTTAAAAACTATATGGTGGACGTTAAAATCATGAATCAAAAATTAGAAGAAAGAGCAGAAAGAATAATTTCTGAGGTAACTGGATTGGATAAAAAAACCTGCAAAGAGTACTTAATCAAGGCTGATATGAAACCCAAATTGGCAATACTGATGATTTTATCTGGAAAAGACAAAGAATTTTGTATCGAAGCTCTAAAGAAAAACGAAGTATTGCATGAAGCATTGAAAACATTAAAGAATTAAACTTATAGGAAAATCCCCATATTTGGGGATTTTTTATCAAATTATATTTCATTTTCGTTTGAAAATTTCATACACTTTATCTACATCATATGTATTTATCACATCTTTCGCTTCAAGCCAACCTTTACGTGCGATACCTATTCCATATTTTACGTCTTGTAGTCCTTCCACTCTATGAGCGTCTGGACAAATAGCAAGTCTAACTCCTTTTTCTTTCGCATATTTAAGGTATCGCCAATCTATATCTAACCTATGGGGGTTTGAATTTATTTCAATTATTTTATCGTATTCAGCACAAGCATCGATAACTTTATAAACGTCAAGATCATATCCATCCCTTGAAAGTAATAACCTACCGGTTAAATGCCCTAAAATCGTTGTATATTTATTCTTTACAGCTTTTATAACCCTTTCTGTCATCTCTTCTTTGCTCATCTTAAAATTAGAATGTACCGAAGCAATTACAAAATCAAACTGTTTTAATAAATCTTCTTCATAGTCCAATGAACCATCTTTCAAGATATCTGATTCTATGCCTTTTAGTATCTTTATATCCTCATATTTTTCGTTCAACCTATCAATTTCATCGAACTGTCTCAATATATCTTCCTCTTTTAAACCATGTGCATATCGAGCAGATTTACTGTGATCTGTAATACCTATATACTTGTAACCTATTTCTCTTGCACCATTTACCATCTCGGTAAGAGTATTCGCCCCATCGCTGTAATTAGTATGTACATGAAAAACACCTTTGATATCTTTTTCTTCAATCAATACTGGTATTTCACCTTTCTCGGCAGCTTCAATTTCACCCATATTTTCACGAATTTCAGGTGGAATATAAGACAAATTTAATTTTCTGAATATCTCTTCCTCATCTTGGCATTTGATGAGAGTATCCCCTTTAAACAAACCATATTCGTTCATCTTTATACCCATTCGTTTTGCCCTATGCCTCATGGCGGTGTTATGCTCTTTACTACCGGTGAAGTGGTGCAAGGCGTACGGGTACTCTTCATCCTTTACTACCCTTAAATCAGTGTTAATACCTGATTCTAAAGTTATACTTGTCTTCGTATCTCCTTTAGCAATCACATCTCTTGTTTTGTCATATTCTACAAATATTTCCATTAATTTTTGAGGATCATTAGTAGTTGCCAATATATCTATATCTTTTACTATTTCCTTTTTTCTTCTGATACTTCCAGCTATCTCACACCTTATAACGAGCCCTGTTTTAAGTAAATATTGTTTGAGTGAATCAGCTTCGGAATATGCTTCTGAAAATAGATGCTGGTTGCTAAACCTTTTTACAAATTTAATACCTTCTAAGATTTTCTTTTGAGTCTTTTCTCCAAATCCTGGGAGCTCAACCAGCCTATTTTCAAGGCAAGCATACTCCAGTTCTCCAACGGTTTTTATATCCAATTTATCGTACAAAGTTTTTATCTTCTTAGGTCCCAGACCTGGTATTTTTAACATCTCAACCAGACCTCCGGGAATCGATGCCTTTAAATTTTCGTAGTATTCGAGTCTTCCTGTGGTGATAAGTTCGGTAATCTTTTTATTGATGGCTTCGCCTATCCCTTTGACCTCTTTTAGTTTGTTATCCTTCACTAATACTTCTATATCTTCATCAAGAGTTTCTAGAGCACGTGCAGCATTATAATATGCCCTGATTTTAAAAGGGTTTTCTCCTTTTAATTCCAGTAAAAGACCTATCTCGTTGAGAATATCTATAACAGTTTTTTTATCCATTTTACTTCAGCTCTCCTTCGTTCAGCAACTCTCCCAGATAGGATTGGGTAGGGCTGGAAAAGCAGTTGACCTCGGTTGATATTATATCATTCTTAACGTCCATTTTAAAACGATTAATCTGATGGTATAATCGTTTAAACTTTAGTAACTCAAATAAATTAAGAGGAGTGAAAAAATGGCAGATATGCTTGTGAAACTTTACGATTTGAATTACGATGAGAAGGTATTTACTGAATTAAAAGATTCAAAAATAACAGTACGGAGGGCGAAGGCACCTGAAAAATTTATCGTTTTGAATTGGATCAAAAAAGATTTTGGTGATCACTGGGCAAGTGAATGCGATGTATCTTTTTCTAACAAACCTATCAGTTGTTTCATCGCTGTAGACGAAGATAAGAACAAAATTATTGGTTTTTCTTGTTTTGATGCTACATGCAAAAATTTTTTTGGTCCTATGGGTGTAGACAAAAATTACCGAGGAAAAGATATTGGTAAAGCGTTACTTTTAATAGCGCTAAAGAGCATGGAAGAAAGTGGTTATGCATATGCCATAATCGGAGGAGTTGGTCCTGCTAAATTTTACGAAAAAGTGGCAAACGCTACATTGATAGAAAATTCTGAACCAGGATTCTATAAAGGGATGTTGAAAAATTAAGAAAAACTACAAAAAACAGAGTTTTTATTAAATAAATTAAAATAATTACTCCTAATTGCTTCTCATCACCCATAATCAGATTTGCGATGTAACATGTTTCAGGGTAGTATTGTGTTGAGTCTCAATGAAACTTGTATTTTCGATACTACGAGCACCTTCCACCTTTTTGAAATTAATCTGGGATGTTAAAGGGAGATAGGGGAATTTAATATAATTTTTTCATGGAAAGGCCTTTCCTTGATAATGTAACAAAAATATTGGAGGTGAAAAGAGTATGAAAAAAGCGTTTGTTGTGTTTCTTTTATTGGCAAGTTTGGTTATGGGAAGCGCGTTATTCGCTCAAGTAACCCAAATCCCCAGAGAAGAAGCAGTGTATGTCGCAGGTTTTCAGTGGGGACCACCAACAACGGATAATCCGCTTGCAGGTGGGCCAATGACGTTCGTTTCTGATCCTAGACAACATATTTGGATATATGAAACATTATTCACATGGGATGCCCTCAATGGAAAGTATGTTCCTATTTTGGGAGAATCCTATAAGTGGGTTGATGAACTAAGATTAGAGGTAAAAGTAAATCCAAAAGCGTATTTCCACGATGGAGAACCCGTTACTGCAGATGATGTTGTATATTCCTACAAATTAGGGCAAAAATATCCACTAGGTCTTCAGATTTGGGAATGGTTGAAAGATGTTTACAAGGTAGATAACCACACTGTAATCTTCGAGATGAAACCAGATAATCCAAACAGATTGATGGTAGAAGACGCACTTGGAGCTACCTTCATTCTTCCAGAACATATTTGGTCTAAGGTTGAAGCAGAAAATAATTATGATTTGACCAAAATCAGACAGTTTAGAAATGAAAATCCTGTAGGCTCTGGTCCATACAAAGTTTTTTATGAAAGTCCAGAAACTATTATTTTAGTAAGAGTAGATAATTATTGGGGAAACGAAGCTTTACACGGTGGGAAAAAACCCGCAGCTAAATATATAGTGCATCCTATTTTCAAAAGTAATGACGAAGGTAGTTTGGCCTTTGAAAATGGTGAAGTAGACGTTTCTCAGCAGTTCACTCCAAGAATATGGGAAATGTGGGAAAAGAAAGGGCTTCCTGTTGGTACATGGTACGACGAGATCCCTTATCATATGCCTGCAACAATGCCTTCGTTGTGGTTTAACGTGAACAAATATCCTCTCAGTTTGCCTGAAGTTAGAAAAGCTATTGCATATTCGGTAAATTACGCAAGAATTTCCGAACTTGCCATGTCTAATTATTCTCCTAAGGTTCAAGCCAGTCTTATAATGCCATATGGTGGTGAAGCAAAGTATTTCGATGAAGAGTTGGTAGAACAATACGGTTGGGAATACAATCCACAAGAAGCTATTAGAATTTTAGAAGAAGATTTAGGAGCAACAAAAGGTAAAGATGGGATATACGTTCTTCCTGATGGAACAAGGTTAGGCCCATTTACGGTAGAATGCCCATATGGTTGGACAGACTGGAATGCTTCTTTACAAATCGTAGCACAAGGGGCAAGAGCAGTAGGTATAGACATCCAAACATCTTTCCCTGATGCACCTATAGCCTATGATAACAGACAAACAGGTAACTTTGATATGACGATGTGGGCACCTTCACAACCTGGACCTGCTCAACCCTGGTTGAGATTCCAAATAGCTCTTTATTCAAAAGGTGTTCCCGAAGTTGGACAGATTGCATACAGTAACTTTGGAAGATATAAAAATGAATGGGCTGATCAACTCATCGATATGATTCCAAAAGTTACGGATGAAAAAGAATTAAAGAACCTCTATACAGAGTTAGATCAACTATATAGAGAAGATATACCGATGTTCCCATTAATGTATAGGCCTCAGACATTTTACGAATACAATGAAACCTACTGGACAGGTTGGGCAAACGCAAAAAATCCATACGCACCACCGATGCCTTTGGTAGGTGCAGGGATGGAAATGTTGTGGCATTTAGAACCTGCCAAATAAAGTTTTTACTAACTATTGATTTAGCGAAGAGTTCGTGGGGGGGAAGTTTTAGCCCCCATGAACTCTTTTAAATATACCTTCGAGAGGTGAAGTATGTGAAAGGATTTACGAGGTATTTTTTTCAAAAGCTTTTTTGGTATCTACTAGCTTTTTTCTTGGCTTTATTTTTAAATTTTTTCTTACCAAGACTCATCCCAGGAGATCCTATTTCAGTTATAGTAAGTAAAATGATGTCTGGAACCGTAGCAAGTGAGACGCAAGAAAGAGTCTATCAATCTTTCATGGAAGAGTTTGGATTGGACAAACCTTTACCTATCCAATTTTTTAACTACATAGGAAATGTTTTTAGAGGTGATTTAGGAACGTCGTTCAGTTTGTACCCTCTTTCTGTTAATGAAGTTTTGGGAAATGCTATTGTATGGACTATTTTTTTACAATTTCCTGCAATAATTGTAGGTTGGATATTAGGGAACTTACTGGGAGCTGCTGCCGCTTACAGAAAAGGGGTTTTCGACAAAACTATTTTCCCAGTAGCGCTGTTCGTTAATTCTATCCCTTATTATGCTTTGGCAATCATATTACTATACGTTTTTGGAGTTTTCTTGGGATGGTTCCCAATTGGCGGGGGTTACAGCAGAACATTGATCCCATCTTGGAGTTGGACCTTTGCAATTGATGTTTTACACCATTACTTTTTACCCTTTATTTCCATCGTTTTAGTAACAATAGGGGGACAAGCCATAGGTATGAGAGAGATGTCAATATATGAATTAAATACAGATTACGTTACCTACAGTAAGATGTTAGGTATTAAAGATAAGAAGATTCAAAGCTATGTCTTCAAAAATGCAGTTCTTCCTCAAATAACAGGACTTGCAATAAGTTTAGGCACTATGGTAGGGGGAGCTTTGATCACAGAGATAGTCTTTGGATACCCCGGAGTGGGAACATGGCTATTCAATGGAATAAGACAACTAGATTATCCAATGATACAAGGCTCAACGCTTATAATAGCATTGATGGTTTTAGTTGCTAATTTTATTTTGGATATGGTCTACGGACTAATAGATCCTAGAATTAAAGCTGCGCAAACGGAGGAGGGTTAATATGAATACAATAAAATTACTTTTGAAATCTCCAAAATTTTTAATAGGATTTGGCCTATTTATGTTTTTATTCTTAACTGCCTTCATATACCCTGCTGTTTCACCAAAAGATCCATTGGAGATGGTTGGATTTATGTACGAGCCCCCTTCCTCAACTTACTTGTTGGGAACAGATAACTTTGGAAGAGATGTATTTGTAGAGCTTATTCACGGAATGAAATCCTCGTTGATTATAGGATTAATTTCAGGTGTTATTGCAACAACAATAGGTATAACTATAGGCCTTTTTGCTGGCTACAAAGGAGGAACCACTGATAACATATTAAATTCAATAACTAATATATTTTTAGTTATACCTCCATTCATAATACTGATATTGATTACGGTTAGTTTAAAAAGTAGGTCCTTGTTTGTTATGGGATTAGTATTAGGAGTAACCTCTTGGCCATGGACTGCTCGTGCGGTCAGGGCGCAATCACTCAGTTTAAGAAATAGGGAACATGTTGATATAGCCAGGTTAAACGGTGCCAGTACTGTAGAAATTATAATACGCGAAATAATGCCTTATATCTTATCTTATATATTCATGGCATTTATACTCCAAGTTGCCACTGGTATTTTAAACGAAGCAGGAATAAGTATGTTAGGACTGGGTCCAAGTAATATAGTTTCACTCGGTACAATGCTTTCATGGGCACTATTATTTGAGTCTGTTAGATCAGGTGCCTGGTGGGCTTTTATACCTCCAGCTATAACCATAGCTTTAATCACTTTTTCGCTATATTTTATGAATTCGGGGATGGATGAATTATTCAATCCCAAACTTAGGAGTTGATGAGATTGGAATCTAAAAAGGTTATTTTAGAAGTTAACAATCTTAAAACCTACTATCAAACAAGGTTAGGAGAAAAAATAAAGGCGGTTAACAGCGTTTCGTTTAACCTATATGAAGGAGAAATCTTGGGAATAGCAGGTGAATCAGGTTGTGGTAAATCTACTTTAGCAATGAGTTTGTCAGGCTTATTTTTATCCCCTTTGAAATACGAAAGTGGATCAGTGTTTTTAAACAACGAAAATATCATGCAAAAAAAAGAAAATGAGTTGAGAAGTAATATACTGGGGAAAAAATATTCGTATATCCCTCAAAGTGCTATGAACGCCTTGAATCCAACACTAAAAATCAAAAATTTTGTTATAGATCTACTGAAAGAACACAATCCTAATATGACAGAAAAAGAGATTTTAAATTTGGCAAAAGAACGTTTTGAATCTCTTTCTTTGCCCCCAAGAGTTTTAAACCTCTACCCTTTAGAACTTAGCGGTGGTATGAAACAAAGGGTAGTTGTCGCAATCTCCACAATAATGAACCCAGAAGTTGTAGTAGCAGATGAACCAACTTCTGCGTTGGACGTAACCTCACAAAAAATAGTAATAAAATTAATTAAAGATCTTTTTGACAAAAAAATAGTAAAAAGTATAATTTTTATAACTCACGAATTACCCATATTAAGACATATATGTGACCGTATCGCTGTAATGTACGCCGGAGAATTTGTAGAGATAGGAAACATGAAAGATGTAATCTTCGATCCTATTCATCCTTACTCACAAGCATTAATGCAGTCTATTTTAGTCCCTGAAAAAGGTATAAAAGGTAAAAAACTACCAAGTCTTCCTGGGTCACCACCTGATTTAAGGAAAATTCCAAAAGGATGTAGGTTCGCTGATAGATGCCCCTTGGCAATTGAAGATTGTAAAAAAGAAAATGTCACTTTAACTAAAGTAGGAGAAAGATCTGTTAGATGCATCAGAATAAACCATATCTTAACACAAGGGAAGAGGGTGACACCGTATGTCTAATCTCTCAAATGAAGATATAGTAAAAGTAGAAAATTTGACCAAAATATTTGGAAGTGGGAAAAAAGCTGTTAAAGCTGTAGATAACGTTACTTTTTCTATAAAAAAAGGGGAAATCGTCTCTCTTGTTGGACAAAGTGGAAGCGGAAAAACAACGGTAACTAGACTATTACTCAGGTTGTTAAAAGAAACAGAAGGCAAAATTATTTTTGAAGGTCAGGATATAACAGGTTTAACAGGGAAAGAAAAAAAGCTTTACTGGAAAAAAGTTCAAGCAATATTTCAAGATCCATACGCCTCGTTTAATATATTTGCCCCGGTAAAAAAAGTTTTAATTGATGCTTTCAAGTTATTTGACAACAGCTTTACCAAACAAGAAAAAATGGCAAAGGTTTACGAAGCTTTGGAATCAGTTAATCTAAGACCTGAAGAAGTAGCAGATAAATATCCTTTTGAATTAAGTGGTGGTCAAAGGCAAAGGATAATGATAGCAAGGGCTCATTTGATAAAACCAAAATTACTCTTAGCTGACGAACCAACTTCTATGATCGATGCAAACTTAAGATCGGGAATTTTGGAGTTATTGTTAGGTTTAAGGGATACGGAAGGTACAACTATCATGTTCGTAACTCACGACCTTGGTTTGGCTTACTACGTCAGTGATAGACTTTTCATCATGCATGAAGGGAAAATAGTAGAAAGCGGAGATGCTGATAAAGTAATAACACACCCTGAGCACCCATATACAAAACAATTAATGATGGATGTACCAAAACTATCTGAAGAATGGGTTTTAAAATAACTTAAAATGAAATATGGGTGGGCTGCGGTGCGAAGGGGAGCTAAAGTAAGTTTTTGAGTTTGTATAGACAATAAAAACAACAACATAGGAGGAATAAAAATATGTCTGAAAAAGTTTTTCCAAAGGATTTCATCTGGGGAGCAGCTACTGCATCTTACCAAATAGAAGGTTCTCCTTTAGCAGATGGAGCCGGTCCTTCAATTTGGCATAGGTTTTCTCATACATCTGGAAACACATATAATGGAGACACTGGAGATGTTGCAGACGATCATTATAACCGGTACAAAGAAGATATTGCTTTGATGAAAGAGTTAGGATTAAAAGCGTACAGGTTTTCTATATCTTGGTCAAGAATTTTTCCAAACGGTAAAGGTAAAATCAACGAAAAAGGTATTGATTTTTACAATAGATTGGTTGATGAATTACTAAAGGCTAATATAACCCCTTTTGTTACGTTGTATCATTGGGATTTACCTGCAGCTTTACAAGATCTGGGTGGTTGGACAAACAGAGACATCGCCTATTGGTACACCGATTACACAGATTACATGTTTCAAAGATTTGGTGACAGAGTAAAAAATTGGATTACTTTAAACGAACCCTGGGTAATGGCATTTGTTGGCCATTTTATGGGTGAACATGCACCTGGAATGAAAGACCTTTACGCCTCTTTCTCAGCTGTTCACAACCAGTTGCGAGCTCATTCAAAAACGGTTAAAGCGTTCAGAGAAGAAAATATAAAAGAAGGGAAAATCGGAATCACTTTATCAAATACTTCCCACGATCCTGCTACGGATTCACAAGAAGATATAGATGCCGCACGGTTGGCACACGAATGGACAAATTATCCATTGTTTTTGAATCCAATATACAAGGGTGACTATCCAAAGGGGATAAAAGAACATGCCTCTGAGTTTTTACCTCATAATTACGAAAATGATTTGGAAGAAATAAAAGAAAAAATCGATTTTGTAGGCATCAATTATTACTCTGGAGATCTTGTCAAGACCGATACAAAATCATTTCTAGGTGGAAAAACCGTTGAAAGAGGTCTTTCAAAAACTGAAATGGGATGGGAGATTTACCCTGAAGGTTTCTACAAAATACTAAAAGGGGTTCAAGACGAGTACAATCCAAAAGAAGTGTATGTAACTGAAAACGGTGCTGCTTTTGACGACAACGTAGTAAACCAAGAAGTACACGATGAAAAAAGAATAGAATATTTAAAGTATCATCTTGAACAAGCTTTAAGAGCGATTCAAAGTGGAGTTACGCTCAAGGGATACTTCGTCTGGTCCTTATTAGACAATTTTGAATGGGCATGGGGCTATTCAAAGAGGTTTGGAATAGTATACGTTGATTACAAGACTCAAAAGAGGATCATAAAAGATAGCGGTAAATGGTATTCACAGGTTGTTAAAAATAATTCTTTTGAATTCTAATCTTGTTTTTAAAAGAATAGGCTTTTTAATAGTAAACCAAAGGATGTGAAAAAATATGGAGAGGGATATAAAAAAGTTGATTTCTCAGATGACACTTGAAGAAAAGGCAAGTTTGTGTTCAGGCTTAGATAATTGGCACACCAAACCTATTGAAAGGTTAGGGATACCTTCAATTACGATGAGTGATGGGCCTCACGGCTTGAGAAAAGAAATCACAAATCCTGAAGAAAGCTTGTTGGCAAACAGCGCCCCCGCTACGTGTTTCCCAACAGCTGCTACAACAGCTTGTTCATGGGATAGAAAATTAATTGAAGAAGAGGGAAAAGCCTTAGCTGAAGAATGTCAAGCTGAAGAAGTTGATATTATACTAGGCCCTGCTATTAACATTAAAAGGTCCCCATTGTGTGGAAGAAATTTCGAATACTTCTCTGAAGATCCATTCTTATCAACAGAGCTGGCTACAGCATATATAAACGCTCTACAAAGTTATGGAGTAGGAACCTCTTTGAAACATTACGCTGCAAACAATCAAGAGCACAGAAGGATGAGTGTAAACGAAGTAATAGATGAAAGAACCCTAAGAGAGATTTACTTAGCAAATTTCGAAGGGGCGGTGAAAAACGGTAAACCCTGGACAGTAATGTGTTCTTACAACAAAGTGAACGGTACGCATGCTTCTGAAAACAAATACTTATTGACAGATATACTGAAAAAAGAATGGAACTTTGAAGGATTCGTTGTATCCGATTGGGGTGCAGTAAACGAAAGGGTAGACGGGTTAAAAGCAGGATTAGACTTAGAAATGCCTTCAAGTTTTGGAATAGGAGACAACAAAATCATACAAGCCGTAAAAAACAGTCAATTAGAAGAGAAGGTATTGGATGAAACTGTAGAAAGACTTTTAAAAATTATTTTCAAAGCGATAGATAACAGGAAACAAAACGCAACATACGACAAAGAAGCTCACCATCAATTAGCGAGGAAGATTGCAAGAGAAAGTATGGTACTTTTGAAAAATGAAGACGATATACTCCCAATTAAAAAAGAAGGAACTATAGCCATAATTGGAGAATTCGCCACATCACCCAGGTATCAAGGTGGTGGAAGTTCCCATGTAAACCCTATAAAAATAGATAATCTGTTAGAAGAGATAGAAAAAATAACTCAAGGAAAATCTAAAATTCTTTACGAAAAAGGATACCATCTTGACTCAGATGAAATCGATGAGGAACTTATAGAAAAGGCTAAAAGATCTGCAAAAGAATCTGACGTCGCTGTAATCATCGCAGGACTACCTGAAAGATACGAATCAGAAGGGTACGATAGAGAACATATGCAGATGCCCCAAAGCCATAACAAGTTGATAGAGGAAATCACTAAGGTTCAACCAAATACGGTGGTGGTATTAAGTAATGGTGCCCCAGTTGAAATGCCTTGGGTTGATAAAGTCAAAGGGCTGTTGGAAAGTTACTTAGGAGGTCAAGCATGGGGAGGAGCTGTTGCAGATATCCTCTTTGGTGAAGTTAATCCTTGTGGAAAATTGGCAGAAACATTTCCAAAGAAACTGGGTCACAATCCTTCTTATCTAAACTTCCCCGGGGAAGACGATAGGGTAGAATACCGAGAAGGTGTATTTGTAGGGTACAGATATTATGACAAAAAACAAATAGATCCGTTATTCCCATTCGGATACGGTTTAAGTTACACCAATTTTGAATATACCAACCTAACAATAGACAAAAGGGAAATAAACGATAACGAAACGTTGAATGTTAAAGTGAAAGTTAAAAATACAGGAAATATGAGAGGCAAAGAAATAATTCAATTGTATGTAAAAGATATAGAAAGCCGAGTAAATAGGCCAGAAAAAGAACTAAAGGGGTTCGAAAAAATACAACTTGAACCTGGCGAAGAAAAAACTGTAAATTTTAAGTTGGATAAAAGGGCTTTTGCTTATTACAACACAGAGATAAACGATTGGCACGTGGAAAGTGGAGAGTTTGAAATATTGGTGGGAAAATCTTCGAAAGACATTATATTAAAAGAAACAGTGAAAGTTAACTCCACAAAAATAATAAGAAAGAAGTTTCATAGAAATTCAACGATTGGCGACTTACTGGAAGACCCTGTTGGCTCACGGATCTTAAAAGAACTTATGAAAGATCAGCTTTCACAAATTTTCCCCGTTGATGAACACAGAAACGAAGAGTTGGTTTTATCGATGATGAAGTATCTGCCTCTGAGAGGACTAATAAACTTTGGAAGAGGAAAATTTACTGAAGAAATGCTGGAAGATCTTCTTAAGAAATTGAACGAACAAAGATAGAAATCTTTGGAGACGATCTCTTAGATCGTCTCTTTGCTTTGATCACTTATTTAAATAAAAAAGGGGAAGGTGATCACTTATGAAATCAAGATCCATTGGTAAACGAATAATAAGTATAGTAATAATCATATTCATATTGTTCGGTCTTTCTATAATTTTCAATACTACTTCTCTTACCAAATCAAATGCTGGTTTGGAATCTTATAAAAATTTGTCAGACCAAGTTAATAATATAACAGAAGTAGAAACAGCGTTTTTTGAAGCTTCTTTGAATTTTAAAGATTATATAGATAATTACGAAAAGAATTTTGAAAACGCCTTTAGAGGAAATTTATCTAAAATAGAATCATATATGAATAATTTGCTTGATACCACCGAAGAATCTACCTCTTTAGTTTATATTAATGAATCTTTAAATACGTATGGATTTAATTTCGATCAAATTGTACAATTAAATTTTCAGGCTAATACTTTTCTTTCGGAATACAATAAGCTAAGCGAATTACTTATTCAACAACTAAATGATTTTAATACTTTAACTAAACAATATAGTGTTTTGGCTTTTTCACTATTATCAGAAGATCCTGTTTTAACAGTGCAAAATATCAATGAAGAGGTTAAAAAATATTTCTCTTCTAAATCTTCAAGCGATAAAAACAATGTATTAAATATATTCTCAACCTTTAAAGACAATTTAGCCTTTGTAGAATTTGGATTAACCAACGACGAACTTAAAAATGCTTTTTCTGCGCTAATGGAAAGCCTCAACAATTTAGAAAACACCTTTGATCAAATAGTCACAGCGGTAGAATCCCAACAGCCTATAATCGGGCAGATGGAACAAGCAAGGGTAGAGATAATAAACCTGTTAGAAGAGCAAAGAAATGAATTAAAGGTCCAGCAAGACACCCTAGGCCCATCACTCATAGAAGAAAACAACAGGGCTATAACCTTGACAGCCATCCTAACCGTAGTAGCCTTCATAGTATCGATAATCATGGTCATCTATCTAATAAGGAGTATAACGAAACCACTGTTAGACTTCAAAAACAAGATAAACCAATTCAAAGAAGGAGACCTAACGGTAAACTTTGAAAGTAAAAGCAAAGACGAGATAGGTCAGATGGCAAACGCCCTATCAGAAATGAGTAAAGAATTAAGAAGATCCATGGGGTCAATAAGGCAGGCATCGGACAAAGTAGAAAACGCATCAGAAAGTCTAACACGATCATCACAAGAAAGCAGGAAGAACTCAGAAGAACTCAAAAACCAGATGGACAAGATACAAACAAGTACGGAAGAAACGGCAGGAAACGTAGAAGAAGTGACCTCAGGTGTAGACGAAGTAGCAAGGGCAGCACAAGGTGTATCCCAAGACGCACAAAGACTAAGTGAAGAAGCAGATGAAACAAGTAAAGCTGCAGAAGAAGGAAGCAAAACGATAGAAAGTATAAGTCAAGCTGTGAAAGAAGCGGTAGAAAGGACGAAAGAAAGTCAAAAAGAAGTAGAAACACTCGCAAGCAACGCCAAGAACGTACAAAGTATAGTAGAAACGATAAACTCGATAACGGAACAAACGAACCTGTTGGCACTAAACGCAGCGATAGAAGCGGCAAGGGCAGGGGAAGCAGGAAGAGGATTTGCGGTTGTAGCGGATGAGATAAGGAAGTTAGCGGAAGAATCAAGGAATGCAACGGATGAAATATCAGAAATACTAACCAACATAACGCAAGGAACGAACAAAGTAAACGAATCGACGAACAAGGTAGTAGGAACGATAGGAGAAATAAACGAAAAGATGGAGAATGTACAGAAAAGTTTCAATCGTATAAAAGAAAGGATAGAAAGGATGGACCAAGGGATAGAAAACATGACGGCAAGTGCAGAGGAACAAAGTGCAAGTGCGCAAGAGATGAGCACAGCGATGGACAGGGTAGCGAAAGCTGTGACAGAAATAAGTGAACAACTAGAAAGGTCAAGAAGTGTAATAGACGAACAAGTAAAACAAGGGATAGGGATAAACGAAGAAGCGAAAGAGTTGAGTGAATTAGCCACAGAGTTAAAAGGATTTGTTGGAAGTTTTAAGATATAAAATCATCAAAGAGACGCTATATATAAGGTTTTAGAGTTTTTAAGGTTTTAAAGACAGTACCAAAAAATATTAATAGGAGGAGAAATTTCAATTGAAAATATCTTTAAATGGAAAATGGAAGGTTTACGATAACGAAAAAGAGTTTGAGTTTGATGGAAACGTCCCTGGAACCGTACAAGGAGACCTTGTGGATTTGAATCTCATGCCTCACCCTTATGTAGGAGAAAATGAAAAACTTTTCAAAAGGTTAGAATGGAAAAATTGGATATACGAGAAGAAATTTCACATAGAAGAGATAAACGATGAGCTACGTTACGATCTTGTATTAGAGGGTGTGGATACCCTTTCAAATATTTACCTTAACGATAATTTCGTTGGAGAAACCGAGGATATGTTCATAGAATACCGGTTTGATATCAAAAAGTATTTGAAAATTGGAGAAAATTCTTTAAGAGTAGAGATTAAATCTCCCATAGATCTCCCTAAAAGATTTGAAAAAAATTATGGGAAATTACACGCTGGCGAAGAAACCGCTAGAGTTTACATAAGAAAAGCTCAGTATTCCTATGGCTGGGACTGGGGAGCAAGAATAGCTACAAGCGGGATATACAGAGATATATACATAGAAAGTTACAAAGATGCTAGACTTTTTGGTTCCACCGCTTTTTTGGAGACTTTAGATGGAAAAGTTAACTTTTCCGGTTACATTGATTCGTGTATCAACTATACTAAAAACTACGAGGTAGAAATCCTTTTCAATGGAAATCCAGTAATTACATTACCAGTAACCACTAGTGTTGAAAATTACAAGTTTGAAGGTTCTAAAAGAATAGAGAATTTAAAGCTTTGGTATCCACACGATTTGGGTGAAAGTTATTTATACGAAGTTGAGTTCAGACTTAAGGAAAATAAAGAAGTAATCTATGGTGAAAAAAAGAAAATAGGTTTTAGAATCGTCAAAGTAGTGAGAGAAAATGATTCAGAAGGAGAAAGCTTTATCTTCGAGATAAACGGCAGAAAAATCTTCGCCAAAGGCGCAAATTGGATACCTGCTGAAAATATCTTAAGTTGGTTAAAAGGGAGTGATTACGATAAACTTCTCAAAATGGCGAAGGAATCCAATATGAACATGTTGAGAGTATGGGGAGGTGGCCTTTACGAAGATCCTGCATTTTACAACAGATGTGATGAGTTAGGAATATTAGTTTGGCAAGACTTCATGTTTGCATGTGCGGAATATCCTGACCATATAGATTGGTTTAGAAAGCTTGCAAATGAAGAAGTAAAACATCAAGTATTGAAACTAAGACACCATCCAAGTATAGTCCTTTGGTGCGGAAATAATGAGAATAATTGGGGCTTTGAAGAATGGGACTACAAATTGAAAGTGGATGGGAAAAATCTTGGAAATAGACTTTATTTGGAAGATTTTCCTAAAATATGTGCTCAAGAAGATCCATCGAGACTGTACTGGCCATCAAGCCCATACGGTGGCAGTAGAGCTAACTCTTCTGAAGCAGGAGACAGACATGTTTGGGAAATCTGGTCCGGATGGCAAGATTATAAATACTATACATGGGACACTTCAAAGTTCGTAAGTGAATTTGGATTTCAAGCGGCCCCAGATCCAAAAACTATTGATTTCTTTGCAGAAGACAAAGAAAAAGATATATTTTCACCAACGATGTTAAATCATAATAAACAAGTTGAAGGTCCCGAAAGGCTCTTAAGGTTCATCAATGGACATTACGGATTGATTGGTAATTTTGATTCAATCGTTTATTTAACTCAACTCAACCAAGCAGAAGCTATTAAAACAGGAGTAGAACACTGGAGAAACAGAAAATACAAAACGGCTGGAGTTCTTTATTGGCAAATAAATGACTCATGGCCTGTTTTCAGTTGGGCTTCAATAGATTATTTTAAAAGGCCCAAAGCTTTATACTTTTACACTAAAAGATTTTATAATCAATTGTTAGCGATTGCCAAAAATAAAGATGAAAAGATTATAATATCTCTGATAAACGATGGAATCAAAATCGAACTTGATCTAGAATTTCAACTTTGGTCTCTAGATGGGAAAAAGCTTATGCAAAAAGAATATTCAAACATAAAAACGCCCGAAGATTCTGTAACTATTATCGATCAACTCAATATTTCCAACGTTGACATAGATAACTCCATAGCTTACCTCATTCTAAAACAAAATGGGAAAACCATAATAGAAAACCACGAATTGTTTGCAGATTTAAGAAAAAATAAATTAAACGATCCAAAGATCACATACAAAAAAGACGGAAACAACCTGATATTGAGTTGTGAAAAACCAGCGTTGGGAGTAAACGTTAAGGTAAATGGGGAAAATTATTCTCAAGAGAACTTTTTTGCCCTTTTCCCCTCCTATCCAAAAGTTCTAAATAATATCGAAGGGGAAATTAGCATAAAAAGCGCCTTTGATTATTTAAGGAGATGAGTATTATGGATTTTAATTTCGATCATTTAGCAATCACAGTTTCCGATTTGGAAAAATCTGTTGGATTTTATAGAGATATTCTTGGCTTTAGAGTTTTAGGAAAGCTTATTCAAGACAATGGGAATTTCGTAATTGTTTATCTTGATATGGGGGATAAAGTACTCGAATTATTCAATTTTACAGAAAAAGGAAAATATCTAACAACTCAAAACGATAAAGACATGGGCATAAAACACTTTGCTTTTAAAGTGAAAAGTGTCGATCAAACCTTTAAATATCTAAGAGAAAAAGGTGTAGAATTCACAATGGAACCTACCAATGCCGAGGGTGGTGTAAGAATTGCTTTTTTCAAAGACCCTGATAACATTCTAATAGAGATAATTGAGGGAGAACTTAATTTAGAAAAGTATTAAGTGTAACCTTTGAGGTGAGAAAAAATGGCAACGATAAGAGAAATCGCTAAAGCTTCCGGCTTTTCTATTGCTACAGTGTCTCGAGTTCTCAGTGGAAGTGAGAACGTTACTGAAGAAACAAGAAAAAAGATCTTGAAGGTTATAAAAGAATTAGATTATACCAGAAGCCAGAGTCTAAAAGGGAGTTCCTTCAGAGGGATTGGCGTTTTGGTTCCTGACTTAAAAGCATATTATTATGGACTGGTGGCTGAAGGAATAGAAGAAGTCCTTCTACGAAATCACTTAGAAATGTTCCTTTCAACATATAGGCATTCTTTGGAAAAAGAGAAAGAGGCCTTAGAAGAGTTCTTCGCAAGAAAAGTTGATGGTGTCATTGTTTGCACAACTTATCAAGATGAAGAGTGTTTAGAAAAATTCATTGAAGCAGGTATACCGGTTGTTGCTGTTGATAGAGAAAATTCAGAACTGAAGATGGATATTGTAACTATAGATAATTATGAGTCTTCATTGAAAATTGCAAAATATTTATACGATATGGGCCATAGAAAAGTTTTACATGTCGAAGGTCCACTGGAAATATACTCTGCAAGGGAAAGAAAAAAAGCTTTTATGAATTTTGCCCAAAAGAAAGAAGATTTTGAAGTCACCTTTATTCCTGCAGGTTTTGATGTGAAAGATGGATATATTGGTATTAAAAAATACCTCGAAAAACATGGCAGAAACTTTACAGCAATTTTTTTTGTAAATGATTGGGTAGCTTTTGGGGGGATAAAAGCGCTAAGAGAAGCTGGACTAAATTATCCTAAAGATGTTTCAATTGTTGGCTTTGATGATTCTCCCTTGGCTAAATATTTATACCCTTCTTTAACAACCATTAGACAACCTGTATATGAAATGGGATTGAACGCAGCAAAACTTTTGATAGAAAAATTAGAAGGTAAAAATGAAAGTAAGGTGAAAAGAAGGGTTATTTTACCAACTAACTTAATAATTAGAGATTCAGTCAGACGTGTTAGATCATAATTAA
>NZ_AZRJ01000003.1:0-40390 GCF_002895495.1 Petrotoga sp. HWHPT.55.6.3
AATCCTTTGCTAAAAAATCTTTCTTTGAAAGCACCAGGAACATACTATCACAGCATGATCATATCTAACTTAGCGGAAAGCTCTGCTGAGATTATCAATGGAAATATGGTTTTAGCCAGGGTAGGTTCTTATTTCCACGATATAGGGAAGGTGTGGAGACCTCAGTTTTTTTCCGAGAATCAAAAGAATAAAAACCCTCATTCCGATATAAGTGCTAAATTAAGTTCTTTGATTTTAAACAACCATGTCACTTATGGTATCGAATTGGCAAAAAAACACCGTTTACCTATACTAATAGAGGATATGATAGCACAGCATCATGGCACAAGGGTTAAGCAATTCTTTTACAGCGAATATTATAATCAAACAGGGATAAAAGATACCAACATGTTCAGATATCCCGGACCTATTCCTCAATTTAAGGAAGCTGCCATACTTATGATATGCGATGTAACTGAAGCCATGGTAAGAAGTATGCAAGACTTAAGCGCTGTTGATCTTAATGAAAAACTTGATAATTTGATAAACTCCCTTTTTTTTGAAGGACAGTTAGATGATTGTGGATTAACACTTAGAGAAGTCAAAAAGATAAAAGGCAGAATTATTAGAACCATAATGGAAATGAATCATAAAAGGATATCCTATCCCAAAGTTGAGGCAAAAGAACTTAAAGAGTAGAGGAGAACGCCTTTGAAAATAAACGTTATAAACCAACAAGAGTTAAGAGAGATAGACACTAAAATAATCAAAGATATCGCCAAAAAACTTCTTCTAAACGAGGTTGGCGAAGGGGATTTTGAATTAAACATATTAATCACCGACGATAAGAATATAAGCGAATACAATAAATATAGAGGCAAAAGTTCACCTACGGATGTTTTATCCTTTTCTTATGGTTTAAACGAACCTGTCATTGGAGATATTGTCATTTCTGTTGAAAGTATAGAAAAACAAGCGCCTGATTTTGGCAATTCATTTGAAGAAGAATTCTATTATATACTTATTCATGGCTTACTACACATCGTTGGCTACGATCATGAAAACTCTGAAGAAGATGCTAAAAAAATGTTTGACGTTCAAGATCAATATTTTGATCAATTAATCAAAGACAGGAGGAGATAGAGTTGGCTACAGTAAAGCCCTTTAAAGCTTTAAGACCATATAAAGGGATAGAACAGTGTTTTTCTTGCCCACCCTACGATGTACTTGAGGAGGATGAAGTTAAGGAAATAATCTCTAGAAACCCCAATTCTTTCTTGAGGGTAACAAGGTCCGAAGTAGAGGCGAAAGAAGATTCTAAAGAAGCTATTTACAAAAAAGCCAAAGAAAATCTTGAATCCTTTATTAAAAATGGCGTATTAATCAAAGATGTTGAACCATCTTTTTATATTTATCGTGAAACCTGGCAAGGAGTTTCTCAAACAGGTTTTTTTGCTGTGGTGAGCGTGGATGAGTACGACAAAGGGATTATAAAAAAACATGAATTAACAAGAAGTGACAAAGAAGACGACAGGACAAATCACATATTAAATCTAAATGCACAAACTGGACCTGTTTTCTTAACCTACAAAGCCCAAGAAGACTTAAAAGCAATCATTGACAAGCTTATAAAAAACAAGGAAATTCTTTATTCCTTTTGCGATGAAAACAATGTGAAACATGAACTCATCAAAATCCAAGAAGAAAACGAAAGGGAACAAATCGAAAAAGCTTTCAATACTATCGAATATCTTTACATTGTAGATGGACACCATAGGGCTGCTGCCGCTTCCAGAGTTCAAAAAATACTGAAAGAAAAAGACACAAGTTACTCTTTGAATAAACCCTACAATTATTTTATGGCCGCTATTTTCCCCCACAACGAACTCAGAATACTCCCGTACAATAGAATTGTTAAAGATCTAAATGGTTTAAATGAAGATGAATTTTTGAAAAAGATGGGTTCTTATTTTGAAGTAGAAGAAGCTCCCTTTTCACCTTATTCTCCTGATTCCTCACACTCTTTTGGAATGTATCTTCAAAAAAAATGGTACAAACTCACATTTAGAGGTGAAGAAAGTGAAGATCCTGTAGAAAACCTTGATGTACAAATATTGCAAAAATACTTATTAGATCCCATACTTTCCATAAAAGATCCCAGAACCGATCCAAGAATATATTTCCTGGGTGGTATTAGAGGTGTAAAAGAAATCGAAAAGTGGGTAGACAAAAAAGATTGGAAAGTTGGATTTTCTATGTATCCCACTCAAATAGACCAACTCTTAAAAGTTGCAGAGATGAACAAGATAATGCCACCTAAATCCACTTGGTTTGAACCAAAATTGAGGAGTGGCTTATTAATTCATGAATTAAGCTGAGCCTTTTTCCCACACATTAGAGGTGGTAGTTATAAAATACTATAATTTTGATTTAAAAAACAAAATCGAAGAAATTAAAACTCACGCCGTTGATGAAAAAATTCTATTAGATGAAATAAGGATATTTGAAAATAATCTATACGGAATAAAAAGAAAATGGAAGATTTTATCTTCTCATAACTCGGTTGATTTCATAAAACGCATACTATGCCCCAGTGACAACGTTATGCTAACCTATTATCATGATGAGAAAGGTGAAATGTCTAAATATCTCGTTTATATAGATTTTGGTAAATACAATGTCAGCAGTGACAATATTGAATTTCAAGATCAAGAATTAGATCTTCTAGTTTATAACAACTTAAAATACAAAATACTCGATATGGACGAATTATTAAAAGCTTTTGAATGCAAAAAGGTCACCTTATCTGATATGCAAAAAAATTTAATAACTCTTGAGCATTTTATTAATAATTTTAATTATTTGGGTGTAATTGACGCTATTAATTTGAAATTCGGCCCCAATGCTATTAATTGGCTTTTGAAAAACAAAACTTCGGCAAGCAGTGGAGTCTAAGGGACCAGAGGTCCCTTCCTTAAAAAAGGGTGCGGAGCAAAGTGAAGAGTAAAGACCCTTTAATCCTTATGGGTGGGGAGCGGGGCGAAGGGGCGCTAAAAAAGTTTCTAATGACAGTTACCACTTCAAAACTGGAGGAGAAAAAATTGAGAAAACTTTATCGTTCCAGAGAAAATAAGATTTTAGCCGGTGTTTGCGGAGGCTTAGGTGAGTATTTTCAAATAGACCCTGTCATTATACGACTGCTATGGATTGTGTTAAGCCTAGTTTGGGGATTCGGGGTTATTTTGTACATAATCGCAATTTTTATAATCCCTCCTGAACCTCAACAAAATCATTATTCTGATAATTTTGAAGAAACCCCCGAAAACGAGCATCACCATGTTTCACATAATTTAGAAGATGAAGACAGAAAAGTCGTTATAGGGTTGTTTGCTTTACTATTTATCGTAATTGGGTTAATTATTTTGGTAAGTATAATAACTCCTTCGACATTTTTCTTTAGAAATTTTATCAAAATCGTGATAAGTATATTACTGATCGGAATTGGTGCATATTTAATTTCAACCTCAAGGACTAAAAAATAGTTTTGGATCTCGTGCCAAGTTATATAGCTTAATTAATCTTGAAAATCGAAAAGGGCCTTTTGGCCCTTATTTTTCAATAGGCAAAAATAAAGAAAACACAGTTCCTTTTCCAACTTCACTCTTCACTTCTATTCTTCCATCATGAGCATTAACGATCTCTTTAACAATTGCTAGCCCCAGACCAGTACTTTTTTCACTGCTTGTCCTTGCTTTGTCTCCCCTATAGAAACGATCGAATATTCTATGTAAATCTTCTTTAGGAATACCTCTACCCGTATCTTCTATCGATATTTTAGCAAAATTACCTCTTTTAACAGAAGAAATAGTAACTTTTCCTTCATCCGTATACTTTAAAGAATTATCTAAAATATTTATAATAGCTTCTTTTAATTTTTCTTTATCTGCCCTGATATATAGCTCTTCCAACTTTGCAACTTCTACTGCTAGACCTTTGTTGTGGTACAATGGACTAACTTTTTTTATTACTTCTTCCAACAAAGATTTCAAATTAATTTTGGTAAAATTATAAAATTGAGTTTTGTTATCACTTCTGGCTAAAAAAAGCAATTTATCGATAATTTCTGACATATAAGAAGTTTCTTCCAAGATCAACTCTAATGATTTTTTATACTCTTCTATTGACCTGTCTTTTTTCAAAGACAAACTACTTTCCGCTTGAATTATTGAAAGTGGGGTTCTTAAATCATGAGAAACATCCGCGGTGAATTGTTTCTGTTGTTCAAAGGCTTTTTCAAGCCTAGAAATCATTTGATTCAACGTAGAAGCTAACCTTCCCAACTCGTCTTGGGAGTTTACTTTTATTCTTTCAGTTAAATTATTTTCTTCAATATTCTTTGCAGTATTTATAATTTTTTCAACAGGTCTAAGAGAACTATCGGCGTAAAAAAATCCCCCTATCCCCGCAAGAATCATTACCAAAACACCTGTCGATATCAAAATCATTTTCAAACGAGCCAAAACATTCTCTATCTCATTAGTAAATCTTCCAATGATTATGACAACATTCGAATTTTCTTTTAGTTGTGCGTTTGAAATATAAAATCTAGTGTTCCAATTGAAGTCGGTAGTTAAATTGAAGAAAAATGTTTCGCCTGCATTGGCTTTTTGTACCTTCCCCTGAATGTCTGGTATTTTTATAAGATAGCCATAAAATCTTAACAAACTAGCATCATCACTATAAACGTAAATCATTTCGTTCGGCAACGCTTTTATATTTACGATATTTTCAACATTCTCTGCTTGTTCTAATACTCCTTTAAAATCATCCATCCTTGTCAACAAAAAATTATCAATGTTATCATATAGGCTATACCTTAAAGCATAAAAAGAACTTAGCCCAAATACTAAAAGCAAAATGGCCATTATTAGTAAGTACCAAACGGTCAATTTGAATTTTATGCTCTTAAAAAAACTTAAGATACCGTTAACCTATAACCAGCTCCTCTAACAGTCTCTAGAATTTTACCTTCTTTATCTCCAATTTTCTTTCTCAACCTTCTTATATACACGTCTATAACGTTTGAGTTACCTTCAAAATCGATATCCCACATTTTCTCCTCAAGAATAGTTCTGGTAACTACTATTTTTGGGTTTCTCATAAAATACTCCAAGATATTGTATTCCTTCGGGGTTAATTTCAATTTTTTCTCCCCCATCCAAACCTCTCTTGTTAAGGTGTTTAAGGTTAAATCTCCCACTTTAAGAACTGGGTTACGAGTGAAACTTTCTCTTCTTAATAAAGATCTAACCCTTGCAAATAATTCATCGAAATCAAAAGGTTTTACCAAATAATCATCCGCTCCGGAATCCAAACCCTTAACTCTGTCCCCCACACTATCCTTTGCAGTTAACATCAATATTGGAGTATTGATGTTTTCTTTTCTTATATTTTGACAAACGGTTATCCCATCTTTTTTTGGTAGCATTATATCTAAAATTATCAAATCGTATGAAGAATATTTTGCATAGTTTTCCGCTTCTTCTCCGTCGTAAACAACATCGATACAGTATCCTTCTTCCGTAAGTCCCCTTTTTATTATATAAGCAAGTTTTTCTTCATCCTCAACAACAAGGATTTTCATAATTATTCACCACCATAATTAATATTCTACCACAACTAATTTTCTGACTCTCAAATTAAAGTTTTATGAAAAAAATAACTTTTTAAATGTTAACAAACCACATGAAAAAGGCAGCCATTGGAGCCATCGTCAAATTATCGTTTAACCAATTACCAAACCCCTCCACAACAGTTGCCGAAAGAGCACCCACAATCAAGGCCATATAACTAATCGGTAAACCAATCAAATTCATGTAAACAGCTCCCGATGCAAAAGAAATGAAAAAACACGCTAAACTCCCCTCCACCGACTTCCCTTTCAACCATTGATGTTTACCCCACTTTTTTCCAACCAATACAGCCCAAGAATCTCCCAGTGCTAACATCACAATAGAGATCAAAGAATATGGAACAGGGAACAATCCTGCAATAGCTGAACCCATAAGAAAATAACTTGTTCCTGAAATCTTATAAGCCTCTTCGCTTTTTCCAACGGGTTTAAAAATTTTCTTCAAAAACTCATTTATACTTTTTGAGTATTTTCTTATTAATTCAAGAGAAAGAGCTATTAAACCAGCAATTACAACAATATATCTAAAAACCACAGGACCCCAAAGTGGGTAAGCAAGCGTTGGGAACAAAAGGCCCATATAACGCCAGATCTTTCTTCTAACAAAATTATCTTTTAAAGGCTCTTTTACCTCTCGGAAAACTCTTTTCAAATTCTCCCAACCTTTAATAAAAAGCCAAGCTACCAAAATAATAGTCAAAATAGTGCCCAATAAATCCATAGTACCTCTCAGATATCCTATCAAAATAACAAAAGGCCACAAAAATGACAAAACGAACATTATCCCTTTACCAAAAGTAAGCCATAACGTTCCAGCTAATATACCAAAAGCCGCAGACTCCAATGGAAACAAAACAACAAAAGACCCCACAGCTGCTGCTACCCCAACTCCACCTTTACCCTTCAACCAAATAGACCAAGAATGACCTATTATTGCTACTAAAGCAAGTAATGGCCACCAACTCTTACCTATACCAAGCAAAAAACCGATTAAAATAGCCAAACCCCCTTTGGTTGAATCTCCTGTAAAAGATAATACACCTGCTACAGGTCCGGCTATTTTCCAAGCGTTAGTTGTGCCGACATTTTTAGTTCCTTCTTTTCTAATATCCTTTCCAGAAAAAATTTTTGCAAAAATAAAACTCCATGGTATCGAACCGATAAGATAACTCGCAACCAACGAGATTAAAAGTTCCACATCGATCACCTCTTATTTTTTATTATACTCTTTTTTTCAAATCCTTAGAAAAAATGAGAAAAATCAACCTAATCAAAAATATTTGGATTTAATTGGATTACATTGACTATAATCAGGTAAAATCAAGGTTGACTTTTTGTTTATTTTAATTTAAAATGGATACGAATAAATTCGATTTTAGAATGAATTAATTAAAGGAGTCAGAAAAACATGCCAGTTAAAATTTCTTTTATAGGAGCAGGTAGTGTCAGATACACAGTGAAATTAGTAGGGGATTTAGCAAAGACAAAGGAATTAAACGGAAGTTTAATCTCTTTCATGGACATAGACGAAGAACGATTAAATGCCGTAGATAACCTTGCTAAAAGATACACTGAAGAAATAGGTGGAAATCTTAAATTTGAGAAAACTACCAACCGTGAAGAATCTTTAAAAGATGCAGACTTTGTTATAAACACAGCATTATACAGAGCACCAGGTCATGAAGATGGATATGTAAGTTATGAAATCATGAGAGATGTTGCAGAAAAATATGGTTACTACAGAGGAATAGATAGTCAAGAATTCAACATGGTGTCGGATTATTATACATTCACAAACTACAATCATCTGAAATTATCATTAGATATAGCCAAATCGATCGAAAAAATATGTCCGAATGCATGGCTTATACAAACTGCTAACCCTGTTTTCGAAATTACACAATTGATTAAAAGGCTGACTAATGTAAAAGTAGTAGGCTTTTGTCATGGGGTTGGAGGTGTCCACGAAGTTCTAAAAACTTTAGGATTAGAAGAAAAAGAAACTGATTGGCAGGTAGCTGGAGTGAACCATGGGATTTGGTTAAACCGATTTTTATACAAGGGCGAAGAGGCTTACCCAATCTTAGACAAATGGATAGAAGAAGAATCAAATAATTGGGAACCAAAAAATCCTTGGGATACCCATTTAGCTCCAGCAGTTATCGATATGTACAAATTCTATGGATTGTTACCCATAGGAGACACAACTAGAAACAGCACTTGGAAACATCATCATAGTTTACAAGCAAAAAAGAAATGGTATGGAAAGTTTGGGGGGATAGACAACGAAGTTGAAAGGCCAAAGTTCTATGAAGAACTACGTCAAATAAAAAGAATGATAATTCAAGTTTCAAAAGATCCAAGTATCAAAATTACAGAAAACTGGCCTGAAGAATTTCCAAAAGAAAAAATGAGTGGCGAACAACAGATACCTTTTATAAACGCTTTAACTAATGACGTTGAAGCACGATTATTCCTGAATGTTTTGAATAATGGAACGATAAAAAATATTCCTGACGATGTAGTGGTAGAAGTTCCTGTAAAAGTTAACAAAAATGGAATATTCTCTGAAAAGATACAACCGGATCTACCAGAAAAGATTAAAAATTACTATATAGTTCCCAGAATCACAAGAATGGAAATGGCATTAGAAGCCTTTATAACAGGAGATAGAGCTATTTTAGAAGAAGTTTTAGTAAGAGATCCAAGAACCAAAAATTACGATGATATTCCTAAGTTGTGGGATGAAATATTCAATCTACCTTTTAACAAGGAAATGAAGAAGCATTATAGAAGGTAATAACAAGTTTAAACGAAGGGGGTGATTTATAAACTTGAAGAAAATGGATATATAAGGGCAAGAATAATTGGTTTAAACGAAGGGGGTGATTTGTAAGCGTTAAAAAAAGATTCATTATTTGTCGAGGATGATAACAAGTATTCTGATTCTTGGAGATTGGAAAAAACCAAATTACAGGAGGTGTTTATGGTGAAAAAGAGTTTTGTTTTGGTATTAACAGTAGTTTTTGTTATGGTCTTATCAGTAAGCGCAATAGCTAAGAAGCCTATTGTGCTTAAACTAGCAGAAAATCAGCCCGTGAATAACCCAGTTACAGTAGCTGATGAATATTTTGCAGAACTTGTAAAAGAAAAAACTAATGGTAATGTTATTGTGGAAGTGTATCCTGGTGCTGTTTTAGGCGAGGAAGTTGACAGTATTCAACAGGTAAGAGCGGGGGTTATTGCTATGGCGAGGGTAAATACAGTACCTCTGGCGGAATTTATTCCAGAAGTTGGTGTCTTTACTCTTCCCTATATTTTTGCTAACACTGACCATAAGTGGGAAGTTCTCGATGGTCCTATTGGGAATAGTGTATTGGAATCTTTTGAAAAAGCAGGTCTTGTAGGTTTGAATTATTATGAAGCTGGAAGCCGGAATTTCTATACAGTTAAAAAACCTATAAAAAGTTTGGCTGATTTAAAGGGGTTAAAAATTAGGGTTCAACCATCAGAAATTTCACTTGAAATGGTAAGATTACTTGGTGGGATTCCTACACCACTAAGTTATGGTGAAGTTTATAGCGCCTTACAGACCGGAGTTATAGATGGAGCTGAAAATGATTTTGTTAGTTACTATACTTCAAGTCATTATGAAGTGGCTCCATATTACACTCTTGATGGACATTTAAGTCCTCCTGCAGTAACAATAATGAATAAAGACATTTTCTACGATTTGCCGAAAGAATATCAACAAGCAATTCTGGAGGCTGCCAAAGAGGCTCAATCTTTTGAAATAGAGGAAATGTTAGCTTTCGAAGAGGAATCGAGAGAAATAGTAGTTGCTGCAGGAGTACAAATTTTTGAAGTTGACGTTGTAGAATTTCAGGAAGCCGTTGAGCCCATTTATGATATGTATCCCGAATACACAGAAATAATCGAACAAATAAGGGCTTTACAGTAAGCAGATCTACTTTGCCGTGGGAATTGTACCGAGGGAAGTAAAAAAGTTCTTCCATACCCACTTCAGAAATAGGTAAAAGCAACGATTAACGAAAGGTAAAATAAGTTAATAGAAGAAAAAAGTACTAAAATTTTAGATAATTATCTAAAATGCTCTTTGAAAATCAAAATAATTCTTCGAAAAATAGAAAAGTAGTTAGAATTGAAGAATTTTCTAGGAAAAATACGCATGAAAGATGTACAATTAATGAATAACCGTTTATTTGGGAAGTATTGAAAAAGGTTTAAATCTTCTAAAGAAACAAGTTAAGAAGTTAAACCTACTAAGATCCAAGTACTTAACAACTTTTTTCAAAAGGACCAAAGCATAATTCTTGTCATGGCGGCAAGCAGGGGAAACCACGGTGAAGATAGGAACATTGAAAAAGGGTTACTCTTAAGGAAGTGAATCAACTCCCTTACTGTAAAATCCTTAATTTTCTGAACGAAGATAGCCTTAAGTAAAGCCCGACGGGAGTACCCTGTTCTGCCCATCTTATTATTGAAATCTGGGACAACGGACCAATCGATCATATCGATTAAATCGAGTAGTCAAGTATGATAGTCCCCTATTTAATTAAAAAAATTTTAAATATTTTCTATTTAAAAAATCCTTATTCAGTCGTACTTCTAGGTTGAAAGTATCAGTTGCTGTTTATTCAGGTTACTATTTCTCTCTTCCTTTTTAATTTTTTGCTGTATAATTGCCATGAACTCTCATTTCTTGATTTTATAATTGGTAATGATAGTCAGGATCATATTTTTTCCCGCTCTTTACCAGTGAATATATTATTCTCAACAATTTTCCCGCTACAGCTAACACAGCAACAGTATGTGATTTACCTCGAGCACGTAGTTTCATGTAATAATTTTTGAAGTATTCATTGTTTTTAATAGCAGCGGCGGCAGCGATGTAAACAGCTTTTCTTAGGTACCTGTTACCTTTTCTATTGATAAACCAACCTTTTTTCATTTGACCCGATTCCTCTGTACGAAGATCGATGCCAACGAAAGTTACCAACATTCTATTCTTTTTTGAAGAGCTAACTCATGTGCATCATTGCCACTTGCTATTGAATTTTTAGAAAGTGTAATGATTTGGTCCAACTTATTTTCATCGAAATGCAATTGATTATCTATCTTCATCGCATCGATAAGCTGTTTTTTGTTAGCTGTAGCGATCTTACTTGCAGAAGGGAAATTATGCAATAAATTCATTAAACTCTTGGTAAAGATATTGGATTGAAAAGATTCCAATTCTGGAAACAAAAGGTAGACATAACGTCTGATTTCATTCTTAACCCTTGAAATCTCCTCAGAAAGGTTGACGATCTCGCTAGAGTATTGAGTGAAATTATCTATCTCCTTAGAAGAAGGAATCTTGTCTGGATACCTTCCTTGAACCCCCTTCGGGGCGTTTCCTTTTAACCAAATGGAGATTAGATTGGAATCAATATTATCGTTTTTAGAATGGCGAAGAGTTTCACTTTTTCTGAATTCTTTCAACAAAAGGGGATTAATGATATGGACATCGTAATCGTGTTTAAGTAGATAAGAAAACAGATGTTGATGGTAAACAGAAGTGGATTCCATACCAATTATAATCTCTCTTTTGTTGAACTTTTTAAGGATCTTGTCGAAAGTTGTGAAACCACTCATATTCTGCTTGAGTTTACCACTATCGATTTTGGTCCTATCTGAATCGGAGATGTAGTAATGAAAAGAGTTTTTAGAAATGTCAATACCAACAAAATACATATTTTTTCACCTCGCTTTAGTATTGTTTGAGGATCCGCCTTTTACAACCATCTTTCTAATACGGCCTTGAAAGGTCAATCAAGTATCGGATTTATGGGCGGAAGGTGGGTAGCGAACAAACTACTCCACGAACTTAAAAGTTCAGACAGGATGGGCGTTCTACTACCCACTCACTTTTTAAAGAAAATAGCTGTTTATGCTTATATTGTATCATCCAATATCATAGAAGATACTCAAATTCAGAATGTTCTTTCATATAGTCAGAGTAGACGAAATCGAAGTACAGTTGAGAAGAGTTACCATATAATGACAATTGGATGACCTCCTTACGAGATAATAAAGATGTGGTATCAAATAAATTATACAGTGAGGAGGCAAAAGTATAATACTGAAGGTATTAAAAGTTAGTTACAATGCAAGTTTAAGAGTTTCTAAAGGCAGGGTATAAAATAACTGATAGGAGGCCTTAAAATGATAAAAGCACTTAGATTAATTTATAGGTGGGTAAATAAATTAATTGAGTTAATATGCATTTTAATTTTACTTTTTTTGGTTGTAATTACCTCACAGCAGGTATTAATGAGGTTTATATTTAATAGACCAGCTAGTTGGGGAGAAGAATTATCAATAATATTGTTAATCTGGTTTGGCTATTTGGGAATAATAATAGGCCTTCGAGATGATAAACATATAAGCATTAGTTTTTTGGTAAATAAATTCCCTGAAAAGGTTAAAAAATTAGTTGACATATTAGGTAGGCTTTTAATTGCCTGGTTTAGTCTTTTGATGTTTCAGCATGGGTTGCAAATAGTGAAATTAGATGCTATTCGTGAGATGCCCGCAACTGGTATTCCTGCTTCTTATGTAAGCTTTGCTTTGGTTATAACAGGATTGTTAATTTTAATCGAATCAGTTCTTAAAATCTTTATTCCTACTACTGATACCTTAAGAAAATAGATATATAAATGCAAAGGGAAAAGAGGTGTTAACATGGAGGTTGGAGGCATTTTAGTTCTTATCGGTAGTTTCTTTTTATTGATGTTTCTTAATGTGCCAATTGCATTTTCTTTGGGTATTTCTTCGGTAATTACTGTTTGGTATCTTGATCTCCCAACTATTATTATTTTTCAAAAGATGCTCACAGGGTTACAAAGTTTTACCTTTCTGGCCGTCCCCTTTTTTATTATGGTGGGTTTAATAATGGGAGAGGGAGGTATATCTACTAAATTAATCAAGTTTTCAAACCTTGTTGTTGGCAGAATCCGTGGTGGACTTGCTATGGTAAATGTGTTAGTCAGTATGCTTTTTGGAGGAATTTCTGGTTCTTCTGTGGCAGATGTTTCATCTATTGGAACTATACTAATACCAATGATGAGGGAAAAGGGCTATGATGATGATTATTCAGTTGCTGTAACAGTTACATCTTCTATTCAGGGAGTTATTATTCCTCCCAGTCAGAATATGATTTACTATTCACTCGCAGCTGGGGGAGTTTCTGTAGGGAAATTATTTATGGCGGGTTATATACCTGGTATTCTTTTTGGCATAACATTAATGATTTTAACTTATTTTTTAGCTATAAAAAGAGGATACCCTAAAGAACAATCTATCCCTTTAAACCAGGCGGGAAAAATTGTTTTAGATGCACTTCTTGGATTAACAACCGTAGTGATTATTATTGGGGGGATTGTATTTGGCGTTTTTACAGCCACAGAGTCGGCAGCAATAGCAGTGGTTTATGTGCTTTTTTTAACAACCATTATTTATAGATCCTTAAATTTTAAGAAATTTGTTAAGATTTTAAAAGAAACAATAAGTACATTATCGGTAATAATTGCTGTTATTGCTACTTCCAGTGCCTTTGGATGGCTTTTAGCTTATCTAAATGTTCCGGAATTAGTAATGAACTTACTAATGAATATATCGCCAAACAGAGCAGTGGCTTTGTTAATTATTAATTTGTTCTTACTTATTATAGGAATGTTCATGGACATGGGAATAGCAATATTATTAGTTACTCCAATACTTTTACCTGTTGTTACAGAATTAGGAATGGATCCAATTCAGTTTGGGATAGTGCTTATGATAGGTCTTGGAATTGGTTTAGTTACTCCACCTGTTGGGACTTCTTTATTCGTAGGTTGTTCAATTGCTGGAATAAAATTAGAAGATACTATTAAAATTTTAATCCCTTTTTATTTGGTAATGTTGGCTGTTCTAATGTTGGTAACTTACTGGCCTGATCTTGTTATGTTTCTACCCAATTTTATTTTTAAATAAGATTATTATAAAGCTTTTCAATAAAAAATTCCATAATGATCAAAAAGTCCTTATTTCAAGTTTCACGAAAAATTTATTTATTACCCACTTCAGAAATAGGTAAAAGCAACGATTAACGAAAGGTAAAATAAGTTAATAGAAGAAAAAAGTACTAAAATATTAGATAATTATCTAAAATGCTCTTTGAAAATCAAAATAATTCTTCGAAAAATAGAAAAGTAGTTAGAATTGAAGAATTTTCTAGGAAAAATACGCATGAAAGAAATACAGTTAATGAATAACTGTTCATTGGGGAAGTATTGAAAAGGATTTAAACCTTCTAATGAAACAAGCTAAGAAGCTGTTTCATACATAAGTGTTTTAGGAGAAGTAAAAGTATAATATTGAAGGTATTAAAAGTTGGTTACAATGCATGTTTTAGAATTTCTAAAGAGACTATATAATTAAATTAGAGGAGGCAGAAAAGTTATGGAGACTTTTGTATACTCGACAAAAAAAGAAGCAAGTAAAGCAGCTGCCGAAAAAGCTAGACAAATACTTATTGAAACTATAGATGAAAAAGGGAAGGCTACTTTTGTTGTTGCTACTGGAGCTTCCCAATTGGATTTTCTTGAAGTTTTAACGTCATTCGATTCAATTGATTGGAGTAAAACTACTATGTTTCATCTTGATGAATATATTGGAATTTCTGAGGACCATCCAGCTAGTTTTAGAAGGTATCTTAAAGAAAATTTTATTTCCAAAGTTAATAAAATTGGTGAGATACACCTAATTAATGGCAATAATGATCCAGAAAAAGAATGTAATCGTTTAAATAAAATAATTAAAGATAAGACTATTGATATATCTTTTGTTGGCATAGGTGAAAATGGGCATATTGCATTTAATGAACCCCCTGCAGATTTTGATACAGAGGATCCATTTATTATAGTTGAATTGGATGATAAATCTAAGATGCAACAGGTATATGAAGGTTGGTTTAATTCGATCGAAGAAGTCCCAAGTAAAGCAATTACAATGTCTGTGAAACAAATAATGAAATCAAAAAATATAATCTGTACTGTTCCGGATCTGAGGAAAGCCCAAGCGGTAAAAAATTGTTTTGGTACCCCAGAGATCAATCCAAATTGTCCTGCTTCTGTCTTGAAAACACATAAAAATGCTTTTGTATATTTAGATCGAGAATCTGCGTCCTTATTGTCTAACAAATAAAATAGAATATTTAGAAGTAGTTAATAAAATTAAACCGGAGATTACATATAATTAAACCAAACAACGGACTACTCGATCATATCGATTAAATCGAGAAGATACTTAAATTCGGAATGTTCTTTCATATAATCAGAGTAGACGAAATCGAAGTACAGTTGAGAAGAGTTACCATATAATGACAATTGGATGACCTCCTTACGAGATAATAAAGATGTGGTATCAAATAAATTATACAGTGAGGAGGCAAAAGTATAATACTGAAGGTATTAAAAGTTAGTTACAATGCATGTTTTAGAGTTTCTAAAGAGAGTATAATTAAATTATGTGAGGAGGATTTTCATGAGATTAATAATTAGAAATGGAAGTGTTATAACACCAATTAGAGTAATTGATAGGGGTGGAATTATCGTAGAAAAAGGTAAAATTAGTGAAATTTTTACTGGTGAAGATTTTTTTGCCCAAGAAAAAGATAAGATTATTGATGCAGAAGGTAATTATATAAGTCCTGGTTTTATTGATATTCATTCCCACGGGGGTGGGGGGTATGATTTTATGGACGGTTCAGTAGAAGCCATTGAAAAAGGTTCTTTGGCACATTTGAAATATGGTACAACTTCTATTGTTCCAACAACCCTAACAAGTACAAAAAAAGAATTATTTAAAACTCTGGACAGCTATAGAAAAGCAAAAGAACAGATGAAAAATGGACCTAATTTAATAGGGATTCATTTAGAAGGTCCTTATCTTTCTATGGAACAGAGAGGAGCTCAGGATCCAAGGTACATAAAAAACCCTGAACCGGAGGAATATGAGGAAATTTTAAATTATAGTGATGATATTATAAGGTGGACAATTGCTCCTGAATTAAAAGGAGCTCTTGAAATGGGGAGGAAATTAGTTGAAAGAGGAATTTTGCCTTCGATTGGTCATACTAATGCAATTTATGAAGAGGTTTTGAAAGCATTTGAATGTGGATTTTCTCATATTACTCATTTGTATTCAGGAATGTCTATGGTTAAAAGAATAAATGCATATAGATATGCCGGGGTTGTAGAAAGCGCTTTTCTTTTGGATGATGCAAGTGTAGAAATTATTGCCGATGGTAAGCACCTTCCTTCGAGTCTATTGAAGTTGGTCTATAAAATTAAAGGACCAGAAAAGATTTGTTTGGTAACCGATTCGATGAGAGCGGCAGGAATGCCCGACGGCGTTTATACACTGGGAAGTTCAATAGACGGACAAAAAGTTATTGTAGAAGAAGGAGTGGCTAAATTACTGGATAAATCAGCATTTGCTGGTAGTGTAGCCACAGCAAGCAGACTAGTGAAAACAATGGTTACGTTAGCCGATGTCCCTTTACAGGAAGCTGTCAAAATGATGACTTTAACACCAGCTAAGATAATAAAAATTGATGATAGAAAAGGAAGCTTGACCATAGGTAAAGATGCTGATATTGTGATTTTCGATAAAGATATAAACATATTAAAAGTAATAATAAACGGGGAAATTCAATATGAAGCTAATTAAAAAAGGTTGGTTAAGAGGAGAGGATGAAAAATCGAATCTTTGTAGTTTGATATTCTTTATTCTAATCAATTTACCACTTGATTAGAAATTAAATTTTAAAGCTATAAACTTATTAGGCTGTATAATAAAAATAATTGATGAGGTACTTGATCAAAGGGGTAAAAAGATATTACTTCTCATAGATCCAAAAATTAAAAATAAAAAGAGGAAAATGATATCATGAGTAATAAAATTAAAGCACAAATACTTGTTATTGTCAAGGTTTTTAAGTTAAAAGGAGGTCAGAAAAATGTCTTTTTTGGACGAAAATTATTTACTACAAAACAACACTTCGAAGATGTTGTATAATTCAATTAAAGATTTCCCTATCTTAGATGCTCACAATCACGGGGATGTGAAAGAGATCGTTGAGAACAAAGGTTGGGATGACATCTGGCAAGTGGAAGGAGCCACAGATCATTATGTTTGGGAATCAATGAGAAAAAGAGGTGTCCCTGAAGAAAAGATAACTGGAAATGCTTCAAATAAGGAAAAATGGATGGCATTGGCTGAAGTTTTTCCTGAGTTCGTTGGCAATCCTACATACGAATGGATACACCTCGATCTAAAAAGAAGGTTTAAAATAGAGGATAACATTTCAAAGTATACAGCTGAGAAAATATGGCAAGATACTTCTTTATTACTAAAAGGCGAAAGTATGAAACCTCAACGATTACTAAAAGAAATGAATGTAGAAGTAATGTGTACAACAAATGATCCAACAGAGGATCTCTCATACCATGAAAAAGCTAAAGATATTGAAGGAATAAAGATTCTTCCCACTTGGAGACCCGACAAAGCTATGAACATCGAAAAAGAAAATTGGAAAGATTTTGTAGAAAAGTTAGGAGAAATAACAAAAGAAAATGTTGAACATTTTGAGGGGTTTTTAAATGCCCTTTACAAGACTCACAAAAAATTTAACGAATTGGGTGGTGTTTCAAGTGACCATGGGATATTTGAACCAATTTCATCCCCAGTTGAAAGAGAAAGAGTAAAAGAAGTATATGAAAAAGCATTTTCAAAAAAAGAGTTAACGAAACAAGAAATTTCAGACTTCAAATCCTTTATGTTTTATGAATTTGGGACGATGAATGCTGAAAGCAATTGGGTGATGCAATTACATATTGGCGCTATGCGAGATTATAGAGACAAGTTATATAATACTTTGGGGCCAGACACCGGAGGAGATATTTCAACTAGCAACGTTGACTTGGCAAATGGGTTAAAATACTTTTTAAACCAATTTGATGAAAAATTGAAAGTTGTTTTGTACTGTTTGGACCCGTCACTATTTCCAACCGTTGCCACAATAGCAAGGACCTTCCCAAACGTTAGTCTTGGAGCACCTTGGTGGTTCAACGACAGTCCTTTTGGAATGGAGATGTATTTAAAATATATAGCCACCGTAGACCTTTTAAGCGATTTAGCGGGTTGGGTAACAGATTCAAGAAAGCTAATCTCCTACGGTTCAAGGACAGAGATGTTCAGAAGAGAGTTATCTAACGTCGTTGGTGAAATGGTAGAAAAAGGTCAAATACCTATCGGGGAAGCATTTGATTTGGTAAGAGATATTAGTTATTTCAGACCAAAAAGGTTGTTTTTTGAAAAAATTTAGATAAAAATTATTGAACTCGGAGGTACAATTTTGATGAAAAAAGCATCCTTGTCATCTTTAAAAGAAAACAATGCGGCACTTATTTTTCAATCATTAAGGGTCAAAGGCCCTATGACAAGGGCTGAAATTGCAAGAGAAACACGTCTCATGCCTTCAACTGTGAGTTATATAACGAACCTTTTAATTCATAAAAAGGTATTGAAAGAAGTTGGAAATGAAGATGTTTCTCGTGTAGGGAAAAAGGGTATTTTGCTTGATATAAACTACGATGACTTCTTGTTTATTGGATATGACGTGGGCTCTGCATATTCAAGGATTATTGTCTCAAACGGGAAGGGAGACATCTTATATTCCAAAAGATTCGCCTCAGAAAAGAACGACAAATTGTTGAAGCAGATTTATGAAAATATAAAAATAGTTAAAAACAAATTCAACATAATCGGTATAGGTATGGCTTTTCCTGGTTATATAGATCCAGAAAACGGAGTGGTTATAAGATCTCACAATATTGATATATCGAACTTTGAGGTTAAAAAGGTGATGAAAAAAGAGTTCAACCTGCCAGCTTATGTGGATCATAACACAATAATGATGGCAAGAAATTTAATTTCTAACAATTCCCACAAAGAAAAAGATTTTTGTGTAATCAACATTGGTCCAGGTATAGGAGTGGGAATAGTAAGTAACGGAAAGATATTTAGGGGATATAAGAACGCTGCGGGGGAGTTAGGTCATGTTACGGTTAACCCCGAAGGAAGAAGGTGTAACTGCGGTAAAAAAGGTTGTTTGGAAACAGAAAGTTCCAGTAAGGCGATTGTTAGAAATTACGAAGAAATATCTGGGAAAAATTTAGAGTGTGAAGGAAGTTGTGAATCGAAATTGGTATATGAATTAGCCAAAAAAGGTGATGAAAATGCTATAAAAGCCTTTGAAAGAGCGGGAAAATATTTAGGAATTGGCATTGCTACTTTAGTCAATATCTTAAATCCAGAAAAGGTCTATATAGCAGGTGGGGTGTCAAACGGATGGGAATTTCTCAAAGACTCTACTGAACAAAGTTACAACCAACATATATTTTACGCAAACAAAGATGTAAACGTTGAAGTTTCTTCGATAGGGGAATACATAACAGCTTGTGGAGCTGCAACTTATGCCTTCGAAAAATATGTAAGAGAAGAATTAATACCGTGAGGAGGAAAATATAAATGTTTACAACTTTACCGAAGAGAGGGATCTCTTTGGGCCTTGGAGATAGAATAGGGATTGCAACCCCGGGCCATATAAAAGTTGCAAAAAAATACAACTTCTTTCCTGTTTTCGCACAACAAAGTATTAGGGAGTTAAACTTTACAGGAAGAACGTTTACTGATGTAAGAAAAGATGCACTAAACGCACTTGTTGAGGAAAATTATGTTGGAAACAGTGGATTTGATGGAGATCATTTGAAAAGTGATGAGGAGATTCAATATGCTTTAGATTCGGGAATTACAATGTTGACTTTGGATTGTTCAGAACATATGAACAAAGATTCTTCTATAAAAGACCAAATATTTGAACAATTTTATAACAAAAGCTTTTTTGTAAACGATATGCCAATAGAGTATTCTGACAAAAACGAGTTGAATAAAATCGTTTCAATTTATGCTAGCGTTATAGAAAGAGTTATAGACGTGTGGAACAAATTTCCCAAGGTAAATAAAAAAGATGTATCTTTTGAAGTATCAGTTGACGAGACAGATGTTCCAACAGATGAAAAAACACATTTTTTAATATCTAAATATATCTACGATGAAGGAGTAAAAATAGATACACTAGCCCCCCGTTTCCCTGGAGAGTTTCAAAAAGGTATTGACTATATAGGAAATATACAAGAGTTTAAAAAGTCTCTTATCAAACAAGACAAAATTGCCAAATACTTTGGATACAGGCTTTCCATTCATTCTGGTAGCGATAAATTCTCCATTTATCCCATAATAGGTGAAGTTACTCAAGGGAATTACCACCTAAAAACATCTGGAACCAGCTATCTCGAAGCTATTAAGGTTATAGCTGAAAAAGATCCTGGAATCTTCAAAAAAATCTGGCAAACATGTCTTGATAAAAGAGAAGAAATGGATAAATACTACCATCTTTCCTGTGACCCATTCTCTGTTCCAAAAGATCTATCTCCAACAGAGTACCTACAAAACCCAGATGGAAGGCAAACACTGCACGTTTCATACATGTTCGTTTTGAACCCTCAATACAGTTTCAGAGAAAAGTTTTTTGAAATACTTACAAAATACCAAAATGAATACCATCAAAACGTTGCAAACCATATAGAAAAACATGTTAAAGAACTTAAAATTGAAGAAAAAAGCTAAAGTTCTCTAAAAGGTTCAACGATAATGGTGTCATAATTTCTATACAGCCACATTCCTGGTTTTGCCCCTTTTGGCTTCCATACGTTTTTTCTTTGAGTGTAATCAACCGCCACATTGGAAGACATTTTTGCTTTAGAAAATGTTGCAGCAATTCTTGCTGCGTAATCTATTACTTCTTCTGGTATTTCTTTACCAGAAGATTTTATTATTGTATGAGAACCTGGGATCTCATGTGTATGAAGCCATATATCGGCCTGTGCGGCTGATCTTGTCAATTCATCGTTTTGCTTGTTATTTTTCCCAACTAGTATTTCAAAGCCTTTGTAATTAAATTTCCTAAAGGTTGTTTTTACTTTTCTTTCCCTTTTAGATTTTGTGTTTTCACTTATCAGCCCTATATCTTTCATTTCTTCTTTTATCTCTATTAAGGTTTCAATTTCTTCTGCAGAAGAGATTGTTTCAAATAACTGATTGTAATATTCGAGTTCGTTATTCACTTTTTTTATTCTTTTCTTAGCATATTCAACTTTTGACTTTGTCCTTTTTATATTTTTATACAGCTTTTCCAAGTTTTGTGTTGGCGATAAAAGTGGGTCTATTTCGATTGTGACCTCCTCACCAGTATTCCAATCGGTTACTGTAAAATATCTTTCACCTTTTTTTATTTTGTAGAGATAAGTTTGAAGAAGTTCTCCCTTTTTTTCTAAGTCCGTTAGACTTTTTTCTTCATTCAAATCTTGTAATATTTGTTCTTTTGTCTTTTCTAGTCTGTCGATTTCATTTTTTACCCTTTTTTCTAAATCCTTTTTTATTTCCAATAATCGTGATTGATCAGCCTTTTCTTGAAAGACTTTGAGCAATGCCTCTGATGGTTTTAATTCCTCATATTCAAAATTATTGGGAGTAATAGCGGAGAAGTCATATGTGTTTGCCTCATTGAAGTAATAAAGATGAGGTTTTTTGAGGTCTTGTACAGCTCTTTGGATACCTATTTCTTTCAAAAACTCTTTTGATTTTTTAGAAAATCCCATCAATCTATCATAATCAATATTTTCTTCGTATTCTATGTTTTCTCTCAATATATTTGTTTGAGAATCATCGTAGTAAGGTATGTATTTAACTCCTGGAATTATGGGTCTAAATTCGTCATAAATCCTTTTTAAAGATTCTTCTACTTTATTATCTTCGTTAACGAGTATTACATTGGAATTTCTTCCCATTAATTCGAAAAATAGCTTATATTGACGCAGAGTGGAGGTTTCTTGATCATAGCTTTCAATTTCAAAGTAACCTATCCTATCTAAACCTAACTGTTCAACATTTACCACTCTTCCGTTTCTTATTTTTTTTCTTAAAAACTGTGCAAAGTTCGCTGGCTGTATTGGTACGTTTGGTTTTTGAGAAAGTAAAATAACATAGGAAGGGCTTTTTAACGAAAGAAGCACAAAACTTTGAGAGAACTGAATTAACACTTGGGGTTTGATAGGTTGATATATATTTTTTATTCTATCCCCCACAATGTTGTCTTTTATTTCTTTTAATACTTTATGTAATACCAAACCATCAAAAGGCAAGTAAGACACCTCGTTTTATTTAAAATATAGCGCCCCTTCACCCCGCTGCCCGCCCATAATCTTTAAGGGGCTTTGCCCCTTAAGAACCCCAAATTCGCATAACATCGTTTGCGTAGCAAACGAGATTTTGGAAAATATTTCTAAAGCATTGCAAACAAACCATTTTGCACAAATCAGCAACAAACGTTTTGCATAAAACGGCAAAAGCTAAGCAAATGAGATTAGGAAAGTTATTCAAAAACATTACGAAAAAAGACCTTTTTGCACAAGGCTGCAATAAGAACACAAAAGAGGCAAAACAATCTATGCCTCTTTTGTGTTTTGTAAAAATCTATGAAATTAAAATTCTACGCTGCTGATCCTTTCTTTCCTTTATCCATAAAAGCAACTATCAAAGCAATTAAACCAAGTATGATGTCTATTGTTCCGCGCCACGCTGGCATTTGCCCCACTGTAAGGGCAACAATTGCCATAAGTACGATATAAATTCCCACTACCATCAACCAAGGTTTAGACATACTATCCCCTCCTTATACACTCAACTTTACACAAAATTAGCCGATAAATTTAAAAATAACCTCGTTAGAAAATAAAAGTCGAACAAATTTATCGGCTTAAACACCAACAAAATGATAAGATATATATGTTACGAATATAAAAACATTTAAATAATTTTAATTTAACAACGAAAATTATTCTACTTTTAAAGTCTTCTTATTTGTGATACAATATCAAAGTAGTATAAAAATGCAAATCTGATCTCATTATATTTAGGAGGTCCACTTGTGAAAAATTATAATAAAGTTCTTTTTTTGTTTTTACTATTTATCTTGTCTGGGATTTATTCTTTAGCTTCTACTGTCCTAATTTTAAATTCGTATAATCCAGGCTTGTCTTGGTCAGATAAGGAATTAGAAGGGATATATTCAGTTTTAGAAAATGAAGAAAGTATAAATATATATGTAGAATATCTTGATAGCAAAAGGTTTGGCGATGATAATAGCCTAAACATATTCAAAGAATATTTTGAAAAAAAATTTAGTAATTTTACATTTGATGTCGTTATTGCGTTGGATAATAACGCGCTTGATTTTGTTTTATCAAATTATGATTCACTTTTTTTGGAAACTCCTATTGTGTATGCGGGGATCAACTACTATCAAGAATACGATTTGAGTGAATTAGAATTTGTCAGTGGCGTTGTAGAGATTCATGATATAAAAGAAACGTTAGAATTAGCACTAAATCTCCATCCAGCCACAGAGAATGTTTATGTAATTGTTGATAATCAGACTAAAACCGGGGAACTTTTCAAGCAAGAAGTGGAAAATGATGTAGTACCTAATTTTGAGAATACTAATTTTATCTTTTTAAGCGATTCATTGGATCAAATAAAGCAAGAGCTCGATGCACCATTACAAAACTCAATAGTGCTCCTTTTGGCTTTTAGTAAAGATATTTATGGAAATTTTTATGATTATACACAAGTAGAACAATATATGGGACAATTTGATAAACTTCCTATTTATACTACATCAAGCGTGTATATGGGCAATAACGTTGTAGGAGGTAAAATTACCAGTGCATACGATCAAGGACGTAAAGCTGGGGAGATAGCAATAAACTTATTAAGTGGAGTTGATATTACAGAGCTGCCAAGAACTTACTTCCCTGATAATAAATACGTTTTTAACTTTCCTGCCTTGGAAAGATTTGGTATTTCAATCAATAGACTACCAGCAGATTCAATAATCCAGAACAAACCTCCTTCTTTTTATGAAAATTACCCTGTTATTTTTTGGATAATAATGATTCTAGTACCTTTTTCTATTGTATTTATATATGTTCTAAGGGAAGAAAATTTAAAACTTCACTCTCTTTTGAGTGAATTAAATGATGCAAAGGAAGAGGCCCAAAGTTATAATGAAGAACTTACCGCAGCAAATGAACAATTAACTTCCTACAACGAAGAGTTAATAGCACAAAATGAGGAAATAGAAAGTAATTATCAGGAAATAGAACAACTGAATAATAAAATAATTCATCTGTTGGAAATTATATCCGAAGTTGAAAATGAAGAAGTAAAAGAGGAAGATTTCTTCCAGAAATTTTTAAATACTTTAATCATAGAAATCCCAGAAGCTGATTATGGCAGTGTTTCTATAATAGAGGGAGATAGTTGGAGATTTTTAGTAACGTTGGGTCATGATATTAATGGTCTAAAAAGTTTAAATCTTAAAAAAAGTTATGCTTTTATTGCTGAAAAATCGATGGTACTTGATAACGTAATTTCATTGGATGAAGAAAAAATGCCTAAAGATGTAGCAAATTTAATGTACAAATTTACCAAACCGATAAAATCCTCTCTACTGAAAACAATAAAAATAGATGAAAATCGGTATTTAGATATTTCACTTGATATTAAAAAGGATAGCGATGAGAATTTTTCTGAAGAATCGGTTAGATTTTTTGATTCGTTGTTAAATGTGGCAAAAATGTTTTTTGTCAACAGATTAAGAACGCAAGAGGTAAAAAATGCTTATGCAACCTTTGCAAGTAAACTTTCTATATTGGCAGAATCACACGATGAAAACAGCAAGAAACATATCTACCGTGTAAGTGAATTATCTGCATTTTTTGCAGAAAAATTAGGTTTCCCCAAAGAACATGTTGAAAAAATAAGGGATTTTTCTCCACTTCACGATGTGGGGAAACTTTTTATTCCTGCCGAGATTCTTAATAAACCTGGTAAACTTAATGAACAAGAATGGGAAGAAGTGAGGAAACATCCACTATATGCTGATAATTTGTTGGATGATCCATATTTTGAAACAGCAAGAAAAATTGCCCTTTACCATCACGAACATTACGATGGCTCTGGGTATCCCTTTAGATTAAGGGGTGAGCTGATTCCCATTGAGGCTCAGATCGTTGGCTTGGTAGATGTATACGATGCATTAAGATCAAAAAGAAGTTATAAAGCAGCTTTTTCACATAGGGAAGCCATTGACATATTGTTAAATGGGGATCACAGGACAAAACCAGATCATTTTAACCCAAGACTCTTAGAAATCTTGAAAAAATACGAAAAAGAAATAGAGGAAATGTATAAAAAATACGAAGAATAAAAAACAAATTTTAATTGGAGGCCCTAAAATGGAAAACTCAAAAATAGACTCAAAAACAAAAAAACATTTATTAAATTTCCAAAAGGCTGAGTTAACGGAACATATGATTTATAAGAGATTAGCTGATTCTACTAAAGATACTAAAAATAAAAAAGTCCTAGAAAGCATAGCAAACGAAGAGTTAAAACACCACGATTTTTGGAAAAGTTATACGAACGAAGATGTGAAACCAAATTACATAAAAGTCTTGTTCTATTTCATTCTTTCTAAAATACTTGGGTTAACCTTCAGTTTGAAGCTCATGGAAAATGGTGAAGAAAGGGCTCAGATTTCCTATGAGGATATTTCCAGTGTAGTCCCCGAAGCAAAACAAATTGAAGAAGAAGAAGATAAGCATGAACGAGAACTTTTAGGAATGATAGAAGAAGAAAGACTGAATTACGTGGGGTCGATTGTGCTTGGTTTAAACGATGCGTTAGTCGAATTGACTGGTGCATTAGCAGGTTTAACCTTTGCCCTTCAAAACGGAATAATAATAGCTACATCTGGATTAATAACTGGGATAGCTGCATCATTGTCAATGGCGGCATCCGAGTATCTATCAAAAAGAGCCGAAAACGATGAAAGAGCATTAAAATCAGCAGCTTACACAGGAATCGCATATATAATCACGGTATTTTTTTTAATCCTTCCTTATTTGTTAATGCCCAATAATTATTTTTTAAGTTTAATTATAACTTTACTAACAGCTGTTATAATAATATTGATTTTCAATTTTTATATTTCTGTTGCCAAAGATTTAAGCTTCAAAAGTAGATTTCTTGAAATGGCGGGTATAAGTTTGGGTGTTGCAGGATTAACGTTTTTTATAGGTTTCCTCGTTAGAATCACCTTGGGCGTTTCAATTTAATTCGATACATATTTTAAAGGGGGAGTTTGCATTGAAAAGAATCAGTACCAAGATTATTTTATCTTCTGCTTTGTTAGTGATTGCAGTGGTAACCGTTATAAGTCTTGTATCAATTTTCAGATCCACTGCTCTTTTAGAAGAATATTCACTAAACGGAGTGGAAAATTTAACTGCGAGCGTTGAATCTGATCTAGGTTCACAAATAAGTATTATTGAAATAGTAGTGGATAATTATAGCGATTCTGCCTTTTTGGGATTTGATCCTTTTATAGCGAGTTTTTCAAATGCTGAAGTGATAAAGTTTTTAGATAGAGCTAAGGATGTACCCCAAAATTTTTCGCAAAAAATAGAAGGTAATGCAACTTCTTTTATAGTTTTCAATCCAGATATGTTAAGGACAAAAGAATTGTATTCCCTTTACTACATTGAGGGTGAAGATAAAAGTTTAGAAAATGAATATATAAAATTAGACGATACTTTTAACCCAGAAAATAAAAAATATCAGTGGTTTTTTGAAGCAAGAGACAAAGGTGAAGGTGTTTGGACCGATATATACTTTGATGAATATTTACAGACAAATGTAATCACTTATTCTGTTCCTTATTACGATCCAGAAGATGGAACTTTTGTTGGTGTTGCTGGGATGAGTTTTCCCTTGGAATATTTTGCCAACCTCATTCAAAAAGATTTAGGATACCAAAAAGCATATGCGTACTTAGTGGATGATAATTTTAATGTAATTTTCCATCCTCTTTATGACTCTGGAAAGAGTATAGAAGATGAAATAACGGATTACTTAGAAACCATAAGCTCAAGTACAGAAGGGACTTTTGTAGAAAGATTAAATGGTGAAGGGTTCTTAACGAGTTATTCTAAGCTATCCAATGGCTGGATTTTGTTCCTAAATTTACCCGAGAGTGAAATATACAGTGAGATAAATAGTTTAACGCTTCTTATAATCCTAATAACCGTTGTGGGAGTTGTTATAGCAATTGTAGTTGCCTACTTTGTTGGAAAAGGTATCTCAAAACCAATAAAAGATTTTTCAAACGTATTATTGAAATTCGGAGAAGGGAATTTGGATGTAGAATTCGAAAGTAAATCCAAAGACGAAGTGGGAGAAATGGCTAAATCGTTTAGTAAGATGCGAGATAACTTAAAAGAAACGATTGAAAGTATAAAAGATGTTTCTGAAAGAGTTGAAACATCTTCAAAGGAATTAAAAGAAGCCTCACAAAAATTCAAAAAGTCGGCAGAAGAAGTTCTCGACGAAGCAAAAAATATAGAGTTAATTTCGGAAGATAGTGCCTCATCTGTCGAAGAGATCACATCCGGTATTGAAGAAATTGCCTCTTCAGCACAAAGTTTATCTTCTGCTGCACAAGAGTTATCCAATTCAGCTGAAATGACACAAAGCCAAGCTAACAAAGGAATGGAAAGTATTCACAATATAGTAAAGAAAATAGAAGTTGGTGTAGAGCAATCCAAAGAAGCAGAAGAAAATGTTTCAAAACTTTTGGAAAAAGCAGAAAATATTGGAAATATTATTCAAACTATAAATTCCATAACTGAACAGACGAATCTGTTAGCACTGAACGCAGCAATAGAAGCAGCAAGAGCGGGAGAAGCGGGAAGAGGATTTGCCGTTGTAGCAGATGAAATAAGAAAATTAGCAGAAGAAAGCGGTAAAGCAACGGACGAAATCGGCAACATTTTAGAGGATCTGAAAAAAAGTACCAACAATGTAAACGACGTAACCAATAAAACCGTAAATACTATTGCAGAAATAAACGATGAAGCCCTCAAGGTTCGAGAACAATTTGAAGGCATATTAAATGAGATAAATGGAATGATTTCAGGGGTGGAAAACGTAACTGCTAGTTCGCAAGAACAAAGTGCAAGTACGCAAGAAATGAGTTCTTCAATGGAAAGAATAGCTAGAACAGTGAATGAAACCAGCGAAAAAATTAAAGAAATTAAGATGTTGATGCAAAATCAGTCTGAAAACGCTGGCTCACTTAGTGAAAGAGCTCAAGAATTAGAAAAACTTTCTCAAAATCTCAATTCAGCCATTTCAAAATTCAAAATGAGTGTTGAATAATAGGGAGGAAATAAAATAAAGAAGTTATCAATTATCCTCATCTTTTTGATTTTAATTGCATTATTCACCTTTGGAGAAACAACGATAGGGATAAAAAGTCCTTTAGCTGTTTATACTGAAATCTATGAAACGGTACCTTTTTATCGATTTGTAAACTCAACTGAAGGGATAGGGCAAGATTATATCAAAGAATTACTTTCAACGACATTAGAATCTACAAATACAAACATTCAAAATTTTTTAAATGCTCCGATGGTATTTTATTCGGATAAAGACTATTCGTTTGGCGAATTATTTAATCCGAACTATTTTAACCTTTTATTTGACCTGATGGTTAATTCGAAAAGTATCGCCATATACTCTACCGAATATGACGTCTTCAATGAGATTTTTACAAAGATTTTTGGTGCTAATAAAGTGAGCAATGATCTATACACCTTAGAAGAAAAAAATTTTGCTATTCAAAAAAATGAAGTGGGTATCTTTTTGAACATGGAACCGACAACCTATGATAACAATTCAAATGCTTTAGTATCGGGGTCTCTAGAAAATGTTTTAAATGAAAATAACCTTTGGGATTTTTACGTTACCGTTGATTCGAGAACCTTAAAGGCAACATTTGAGTCTAAAGATTACAGAGGTGCCCAGAAAAATTTTGATTTGACACTTTTGGAAAACAAGAAATTGTTTGGAGAAGTTTTGAACATACAAAAGTTAGACAAAACCAATTTCCCATCGTATTTTGAAAACTTTTTAACCCCTTTGGACGATGAAAGCAAAAATGTTATAGGATTTATAGTCAATAGTATCAAAGAAGAGGAGTTTATAGCCGTTAGTTCACAAAGTATAAGTAATAATGAGCTTAACTTATTCTTTGAAGCATCGATTGATACTTATAAACTCAGAGAATTTGCAGAAGCAAGAAATATGGAAGAAGGAAATATTGGAACTTACAATTATTATCTTTGGTCTAATCAAAGTGTGGAAAACCAAGTTTACCTTTATTTTATAGAAGAGGAATTCATATTTTCAAACGTTTTACCCGATAAGATGAATGTGTATTTGTCAGAAATACAACGATTCAAAAACACTAAATATTATGAAGAAATTGAAAGAAAAGAAAGTCTCAACAGTCTGTTAATTTTAGATATTTCAAATTATTTATCAGTAAATTTTTATAGTTCGTTAGATAGTTGGGTAATAAAAGAAGAATACGATAATAACGGCTTGTATACAATAGAAATAAAAATAAGATAAAAATTATAGCTAAGAAATTTTGATTCGAAAGGAGTGCATTATTTATGCTTTTTGGACTTATAGACAAGAATAAAAGTTTACTAAAAAAATATTCAAAAATCGCAAATAAAATAAACGAATTAGAAAAAAGTATGAAATCTCTCAGCGACACTGAATTATCTGGAAAGACCTTGGAATTTAAAAAAAGGTTAAAACAAGGTGAGAGTTTAGACGATATCTTACCCGAAGCCTTTGCTGTCGTACGAGAAGCCTCACAAAGAACGATAGGGATGCGGCATTTCGATGTACAGTTAATGGGAGGCATCGCTTTACATGAGGGTAAGATAACCGAAATGAAAACAGGGGAAGGAAAGACCTTAGTTGCAACACTTCCTATATATCTAAATGCCCTAACAGAAGAAAATGTTCATTTGGCTACCCACAACGATTACTTGGCTAAAAGAGATGCGAATTGGATGGGACCAGTTTACGAATATCTAGGTTTGAGCGTAGGATACATTCAAGCCAACATGGACAAAGAAGAGAGAAAAAAAGCATATCAAGCTGATATAACTTACGGAACTGCAAATGAGTTTGGATTTGATTATTTAAGAGACAATTTAGTTTACGAAAATACTGACAAAGTACAAAGAGGCCATTACTTTGCAATAGTTGATGAAGCTGACTCCATTTTGATAGATGAAGCTAGGACACCGTTAATCATTTCGGGCCCTTCGGATACTCCTTCCGAACTTTACAGAAGATTTGCATCTTTGGCGAAAAAATTTATAGTTGAAAAAGATTACACTATCGATGAAAAACAAAAGACTTTAGCGTTAACAGAAGAAGGAATAAGCAAAGCAGAGAAACTATTATCTGTCGATAACTTATACGATCCGAGCAACATTAAGTATTTGTTCCATCTTTTGAACGCCTTAAAAGCGATAAATTTTTTCAAAAGAGATAAAGATTACATCGTTCACGATGGAGAAGTTGTCATCGTCGATGAATTTACAGGAAGATTGTTAGCTGGAAGAAGGTATTCTGAAGGATTGCACCAAGCTATAGAAGCAAAAGAAGGAGTAAAAATCAAAGAAGAGAGTGTAACTTTTGCCACAATAACTTTCCAAAATTATTTTAGGATGTACAAAAAATTATCAGGTATGACCGGAACTGCAAAAACTGAGGAAGACGAGTTCAAAGCGATCTACAACACAGAAGTTATTGTTATCCCTACCAACGAACCTGTTATTAGGGAAGACAAAAATGATTTAATTTTTAAAACCGAAAAAGAAAAATATCAAGCAATAATAGATGAAATAGTAAAACGTAACCAAAAGGGCCAACCTGTATTGGTGGGAACAACATCCATTGAAAATAGCGAAACCATAAGTGAAATGCTGAAAAAAAGAGGAATACAACATGAAGTTTTGAACGCTAAATATCATGAGAGGGAAGCAGAAATTATCTCTCAGGCAGGAGAAAAATACGCCGTTACCATTGCTACGAATATGGCGGGTAGAGGTACCGATATTAAGTTGGGAGAAGGGGTCAAAGAGCTTGGAGGACTTTTTGTTTTAGGTACGGAAAGGCATGAAAGCAGAAGAATAGATAACCAATTAATAGGGAGATCTGGTAGGCAAGGGGATCCTGGTGAATCAAGATTTATTATCTCTTTTGAAGATGACGTTTTACGATTGTTCGGTGGAGACAGAATGAAGAATCTAATGACCGCTTTAAAAATAGAAGAAGGTCAGCCCATAGAACATAAAATGCTCAGTAGAGTTATTCGGGATGCCCAAAAGAAAATTGAAGGAATACACTTCTCGATAAGAAAAAGATTGTACGAATTTGATTCAGTAATGGACAAACAAAGATCTGTAATATACAATCATAGGGATTGGATCCTTGAACAAGGTAACTATGATGATCATATAAAAGAAATCTTTATGGATGTTGTGGAAAGAATAGTAGAATCCTCATGGGATGAAACCGAAGAAAAATACGACAAAAGCAATATTTCAGAAAAATTGAAACAATATTTAATAATTTCTGACATAAAGGGGAACACGCGTGAGGAAATAGAAAATGAAATCTTTGATCTACTTTGGAAGAGATATCAATACAAAAAAGAAGAATTTGGAGAAGATTTTAACAAAGTCGCAAAATTTGTTATGTTAAGAATAATAGATGAAAAGTGGAGGCATCATTTAGATGCGATCGAAGCACTAAAAGAAGCTGTAGGATTAAGATCTTATGGGCAAAAAGATCCTGTTATGGAATTTAAAAAAGAATCTTACCTTCTTTTTGACCAGATGGTTGACAGTATATACGACGATATAGTCAATTATTTAATGAGAATAGCAAAAATAGTTCCAGAAAAAGAAGAAAGAGAAGCAAAAAAAATATATGCCAGTTTGAACTTTGTACATAACAACGTATCAGCGGTCGATGAATCGAATGATGGTGGAGAAGCTAAAAGTAAAAATATCGCTAAACAATCAACCAAGATCAAAAAAAGGTATAAAGTTAAGAAATAATTATTGAAACCATTTTTAAGAGGTGATCAGATGATAGCATACGAAACGAAAGTTAAAATAGACGAATTAAAAGAAAATTTCGAAGATTTAAAAGAAGTTTTTAATATAGATAAAGTAGAAGAAGAAGTTAAAAAACTTGACAAAGAAATGATGGAACCAAACTTTTGGAACGATCAAAACAGGGCAAAAAAGATCTCCAAAATGGCACAAAATTTAAAAGATGAAATAGATGAATTTAAAAAATTGGAGAACGATTTTGAGGAATTAGAAATAGCAGTTGAATTATCAGAGGATGATCCGTCGATGACCGCGCAAGTTGAAGCAATTTTAAAAGTTATCGAAAAAAAGATCGGTTCTTTTCGATTAAGAATGCTTTTATCAGAAGAATACGATGATGCAAATGCATTTCTTAGCCTGCATCCTGGTGCGGGTGGAACAGAATCACAGGATTGGGCATCTATGCTGTTGAGGATGTACACTCGATGGGCAGATAAAAATAATTATGACATTGAAACTATAGACTTTCAGGAAGGAGACGAGGCGGGAATAAAAAGCGCAACTATCAAAATTTCCGGTCCCTATGCCTACGGTAAATTAAAATACGAAAGTGGGGTACATAGATTAGTCAGAATTTCTCCATTTGACGCCAATGGAAGAAGGCATACTTCTTTCGCCTCAATATCTGTGATGCCTGAATTTGATGAAAATGTTGAGATAGAAATAAATCCAGACGATCTGAAAATAGATACGTATAGATCAGGCGGAGCAGGCGGTCAACATGTTAACAAAACCGATTCAGCAGTTAGGATTACTCATTTACCTACAGGTATAGTGGTAGCGGTGCAAAACGAGCGCTCACAACATCAAAACAAAGCTACGGCTTTAAAAATTTTAAAGGCAAAATTATATGAGTTAGAACATCAAAAAAAGTTAGAAGAAAAGTTAAGATTACGTGGTGAGGTAAAAGATATTTCATGGGGAAATCAGATTAGATCATATGTTTTGTATCCATATACCTTAGTTAAAGATCTAAGAACAGAGTATGAAACCTCTAATGCTCAAGCAGTCTTGGATGGAGAAATAGACGAATTCATAGAAGAAGAACTGTTATTCTTTGCGAAATATAAGTAAAAAAATTAATTTGTTTTTCTGCAAAAGAGGTGTATAATAATAGTAAGAAAATACGACGATTTTCATAAAAGTGTAATGGTTGAAGAAGTCTTATCCTATTTGATAACCAACAAAGACGGCATTTATGTGGATTGTACCGCAGGCGAAGGTGGACATATAAAAGCTATTTTAGAATACACCGATAATATGGCTAAGGTAATCGGCATAGATGTAGATTACGAGGTCTTGGAAATTGCAGAACAAAGGTTAAAAGATCTATCGGATAATGTGGTATTGATTAAATCTTCTTATAAAGATATAGACATGATTTTGAGAGGTTTAGATATTGACAAAGTTGACGGTTTTTTAATGGATTTAGGGGTTTCTACCTTTCAGCTAAAAGGTGAAAATAGGGGATTTTCTTTTACTAAAGACGAACCTTTAGACATGAGAATGGATGTTCAATCGGAAAAAGATGCAGCGTACATAGTTAACAATTATTCAGAAGAAGAGCTCAGGCGCATCATTTTTGAGTATGGAGAAGAAAAAAGGTTTGCTCACAGTATTTCCAAAAGCATTGTAAAAAACAGGCCTATAAACACGACACTAGAATTAGTAAACGCCATTAGAAAAGGACTACCCAGTTCGCAAGTTCACGAAAGGCACAGACATTTTGCCACTAAAACTTTCCAAGCTCTGAGAATAGAAGTTAATGAAGAATTAAAAAATATCGAAGAAACCCTTTCTAAATTGGAAAACTTTTTAAAGGTAGGAGCAAGGGTAACGGTAATAACTTTTCATTCGCTGGAAGACAGGATCGTTAAAAATTTTTTCAAAAACAATGAAAGATATAATTTTCTCACTCCCAAACCTACTTTACCTTCGCAAGAGGAAATAAAACGTAACCTAAGAAGCAGAAGTGCCAAATTGAGGGTGGCTGAGTATATAGGGATTTAACAAATGACAAGAGTTAGGGGGAGTTTTTATGGAAAAAAATGTGTACGCAAAAAGTAAAGGAATTGAAAAGACTAAATCTAAAGTCAAGTCTCTGGATATTGTTATAATCATTTTAGTTTTCTTAGCCTTTTTAACCGTTAGCATTTGGCTTACCATCTTTCTTAACTTTGGCAAAAATATTGAAAATTATAAATCCATAATATCCCAATCTCAGATGGAGCTTAATAATATGGAGTCACAGATATCTGCCTTGGATAACCAAATTGACAGATACATAGAGATCTTAAATATCATGGAGAAATAATTCAGCCATGAAACACAAATGGTTATTCTTCACCTTCTTTTTTCTTTCAGGATATGTTTTTCTAATTATCCTCACCTTTGTGTATAATAACCCTTTGGCAAAGGATTTTAACGAATTTTCAGCTTCATTAGAAAATAACAAATATTCAGAACTTGTGGATTCCAATGGAAATTTGATTGTATACAACCAACAAAAATATGAAGCTTGGATCGATTTAGGCTTTATGAAATTACAAAACGACTTTAAAAGAAATAAATATATATTGAATCAAAGGTTTAGTGATGATCAAATAGAAAACATAAAATTTTTAAAATGGGGAACTTATGATACCTATGAAGAAGCTTATATCGATCTGGGAATTTTAAACAAATATTCTAGAATATACCCTGTTACTCAACGTATTTACAATGAATTATTCTCTCTTGATTTACTAGTTGGAAAAGCGAATAAAACCTCTTACGGAATCGAACCTTTTTTATTAGATAATGGGGTATTAAACAGTCAAAAAACAACAAGTTTAAGTATAGATTTGAAAATGCAACAAATAGCATATGAAGAACTTCTAAATACTGTAAAAAAAGAATCCGCAGAAGGCGGAGTTATTGTTGTTATGGAGAGTAAAACAGGTAAGATTAAATCGAGTGTTTCACTTTATCCATGGAATATTGCTTATATGGGGTATATAGAACCAGGTTCCACACTTAAACCATTATTAATTTCTACAGCACTAGATGAACATATAATTAATGCTAATGATAAATTTTATTCAGGATACGAATACTACCCTACAGGCAAAAAAAACTTTAAAGTGACCGAATCTCAAGGTTATGGAATGGGAGAAATCGGGCTGAAGGAAACTCTATCATACTCGTCAAATATAGCGATAGCACAGATGATGGAAAAAATCCTCGAAGAATTTTCTAATCAATGGCTCTATCAAAAGCTTTTAACCTATGGTTTTGGGGAAAAAACAGGGATAGAATTCAAAGGCGAAGTCAATGGGGTAGTCCCTTATCCGGATGATTGGTATGAAATAACCCCTTTTCAGATTGCTCTGGGTCAAGGAATAGGTATCACACCTATACAATTAATATCAGCTTTTAACATAATTCCAAACGGCGGGACGTATGTACAACCAACTTTTTTAAAAGAAAAAGAAATCTCAGAAAGACAAGTTATATCTGAACCTACCGCTAAGATGGTAAAAGAGTGGCTGAGTTATACAGTCATAGAAGGAACAGCCCAAAAAGCCTATAAGGAAGGGTTGAGAATCGGTGGGAAAACCGGCACCGCTCAAAAGGCAGAAAGTGGCGTAGGATACGTTGAAGGTAGCTATTATTCATTGTTTGTTGGTTTTTATCCGGTTGTTGATCCCATATATACTGCTGTTGTTATAATAGATAATCCTAAAGAAGAATTTTATGGTGGAGAAGTAGCTGCACCAGTTTTAACTAACATTTTTTATAGATATGCCAAAGAAAGTAACACAATCCAAAATCAAAAAGTTTTTTATCAAGATATTATGCCTAATTTGACTGGTTATCCTATAACCGAAGCTTACAACATCCTGTTGAACTTAGGAATAAAAGAAAAAAACGTAATAATAACTGGTAATGGTAACACCGTTGTTTCGCAATCTGTTCCACCAGATAAATTCCTAAAAGATCACGAAATCATTCAACTTCATACAAGCGACTGAAGGAGAGGTAAGGTTGCAAAAAATATTAATTTTGGGAAATTCAACTATACAAAAAAGAATCAGAATCGAAGAAATTATTAAAAAATCTCCAAATTCTGAAATAGTTACGTTATCGCCGGAAAATTATGTAGATGAAGAGATCAACAATATTTTCACCATGGGAAGTATCTTTTCAACAAACAGAATCATAATAATTTCAGATTTTGACTCTTTCAAAATACCCTATCAAGAAAAGATGTCTACCTTACTGAAACATTACGAAAGCCCCTTTGAAGGTACACTCATTTTGGATATTCAAAAAGAAAATAAATATCTAAAAGAAATAACTTTCGATAAAAAAATAGAGGCAATGATTCCTCCCCCTTGGAAAGATGAACTGTGGATAGAAATGCTTAAGGATTTTGCAAGCAAGTTAAACAAACAATTAAGTGATGAAACAGCCGAGAAAATAATACAATTTGTGGGGAAAAATGAGGATTTGTTGTATGAGGAAATTAAGAAGCTTTGCATATACTCCAATACGGAAATTATATCTATAAAAGACGTGGAAGATGTTTCTACTCATTTTTCTTCGGCTAATTACGAAGAACTCTGCTATAATTTAGTAACAAAGAAATTATCAAATTCACTAATAAAGCTGCAGTCAATTGTAAAATCTTCTTCATTCTCCCCAATTGCCCTAGCAAATTATTTATATAAGTACTTTTTGGATCTATATGCGGTGATATTAAACGGCGAAAGAAAGACCAATTACAATTGGTCTGAAGTCATGAAAGTCAGCAAAGATAGCATGGTTTCACAACAACGAGTAGCTTCTTTTTTAGGTTTCAATTTTAAAAACGACAAAGTAAAAAAAATCAATGTTGAGAAACTCTACTTCCTTACTTCTATAGAAAAAATAATAATAGATATAGAAGAATTAGATAGATCCTTAAAAACAGGCGGTGACCCTAAAGTACTCTTCCCAAATTTTTTTGAAAAAATATGTTCAGCGTAACTATTATTGACACTTATCTACAATACCACTTATGGATTGGGGTATTTTTATCAGGAACGTAGTTCCCTTGCCTAATTTTGATTTTACCTCTATACTACCTTTGAGCATTTCAAGATTCTTTTTTACAATTGCTAGACCCAATCCGCTTCCAGGTTTATCTTTAGAAACTCTAAAAAATGGTCTAAATATGTCTTTTAATTTATCTTCTGGAATTCCAGGTCCCGTATCTTTTACCTCGATTAGAAAATGTTTTGTATGACTTTCGTAACCTACACGGATATCTATTGAACCTTCTGTGGTGTATTTCATTGCGTTCCCTATTACGTTTACAAGGACTTGATTTAATTTAGTCTCATCTGTTTCAATATCTACTGGTATATCAACGGGAAAATCAAGATTTATTTCAACATCAGGGGATGCTGTCGGCTCTAACATCGATAAAACCTCATATAATAACTTTTTTAAATTTAATTTTTCTAAATTCAATCTCTTCTCTCTATTTAATTTGTTGAAAGTTGAAATATCGTCTAAAAGTGAGTTCATATGTTTAGCAGAAAATAGTATCTTTCTTATGATACTTTTTATCTCATCTTTTTTTAAATCCTCATTGTTCAATATTGTTTCGGCAAATCCTATAATTGAAGTCAAAGGTGTTCTCAATTCATGACTAATAAAACTCAAATAATTAGAATTTGTCTCTACTGTTTCTTTTTCTGAATCCCGTAGGATTTTCAAAGTCAAAAAAATAGATGCTAAATTACTGAACATTCTAAGCATTTTTTTTGAATTATCATCGAAAGAGTCAACATGGAAGCTGTCAATATATATATGCCCAATTACACTGTCTTTATTTTTTAAAGCTGAAATCAAAGTTACCATTTGATTCGTTTCTTTATGTAATTTTTTACTGATTTTGTACAAATCGGTTTCAGGGGAATTGTAATCCAAAATATTCTGAATCTCTATTAAATCTCTGTCCATATAGTTACTTACATATGACTCGTTGAACGGAACAACCATTTCTTTAATTAGATCTTCATCGTAACCAATTCCAACTATGGCTTCATATAATGCTCCCCTAATTAACCAAATAGAACCGTATTCTGCTTCGGGTATGATCTTTATAGCAATTTTTAAAAGCTTTGTTAGAAAATCATTCTCACTTTCGTCCCAATTTATTTCCTGCAAAAGATCTACCATTTCTTGAAAAGTTTCCATAAAAGATTCTTTATCTATTTCTTTTTGCATTTTAGTATAATCCCCCCCATTAATTTTGTAAATCTTCTGTCACTTCTATTGTATCACAAATTAAACAAATAGAGTATTAATTGTTCAAAAATAACAATATGCCCTAAACTTTAAAAATAACTTAAAAAAAGACGAACATTTAATGTTCGTCTTTTCAAAATATGGCGGGGACGACGGGACTCGAACCCGCGGCCACCGGTGTGACAGACCGGCATGATAACCAACTTCACCACGTCCCCATCTTCTGCTCAATTATTTTATCACAAAATTTTCACTTTGTAAAGCCCCCACAAAGATTACTCTTTTATGTATATCTTCCTCTGTAATACTGCCTTACTATAATATCTCTATCCTTGAGCTCATGGGCGGCATATACAGGCCAGTACGGCTGCCTTAAAAGTACCCTCCCCAGTGCAACCATATCCGCTCTCTCGTTTCCTATTATCTCCTCTGCAATTTCTGGACTGGTTATCAAGCCTACAGCCACAGACGGTACCCCTGTTTCCCTTTTTACAGCTTCTGCATAAATTATCTGATAGCCAGGATATAAATCTATCCTTGATGATAAAAGACCGCCTGAGCTGCAATCCACAATATCCACAAAGTCTTTTACAAGTTTTACTATCTCTATCGTTTCATTTATGTCAATACCCCCGTCTACAAAATCGGTGGCAGATAAACGCATAAAAACAGGCATATCGTTGGGTATGTTTTTCTTTACTTCAATTAATACTTCCCGCAAAAATTTTACTCTGTTCTCTATTTTGCCTCCATACTCATCACTTCTTTTGTTAGAAAGTGGTGATAAAAATTCATGAATGAGATAACCATGAGCAGCGTGAACTTCTACAGTGTCATAACCAACTTTAACCGCTCTTGCAGCCGAAGTACCAAAAGCTTTAATTATATCTTTAATCTCATTTTTGGTAAGTTCTGATGGAACGGGATATTCGTCACTCCACTTAATACTCGAAGGAGCAACAATCTTTTCGTTTTTCACCTCACATTTTCTTCCAGCATGAGCCAACTGAACACCGATTTTGCCTCCTACAGAATGCACAAAGTCCACCATTTTTTTCAAAGGATCGATTTGACTATCTTCCCAGAGGCCTAAGTCATTACCAGTAATTCTACCTCGCCTTTCAACGGCTGTAGCCTCTTGCATGATAAGACCAACACCTCCCACTGCCCTGGTACCATAGTGGACCAAGTGCCAGTCGGTTGGCTTGCCGTCATCACCAGCAGAATACATGCACATAGGTGACATCAGGATACGATTGTTAACTTCAAGACCCTTTAGTTTAAATTTGGTGAAAAGTTTACTCATCCCAACACCTCAGCATAGTTTATTTTTTCTTTTGTATCTTTTTAAAAATCACCAAAATTTATGATTTGGGGCATAAATTTATTTATCCTAAAGAATACGGAAAAGATCCAATAGAAGCAATATGAGCTACTATCAGCAGTACCAGTACAATCACAAACATATACCATTTTGCATGAAACATCCTGAGAGTCTTTTTAAACTTTGAACTTGCTTTTGTAAACCTCATGGTAAAACCTGCAAACACCATCCACCCCATCACAGCTATAAGTATCCAGTGAAATACCGAAGCATACTGCAACATTAAAACGCCATGTACTAAAGCTGCCATAAATGCAGCGATATTTCCTAAATAATGCACATAGTGCCATCTATTTCTCATTTTGTCTAACCATTTCCACTGCTTTTTTGGTGAAACCAATTGATTAATAAGATGAAAAAACACATAAAGATTGGCGATGAAAAAAAGAGCCGCTGCAATCGTTCCCATGTTTAAACCCAGCGATATATTGGCTGGAATCTCTTGCATACCTATTACCCCCTGTTTTCAAATTTAGTTTTGATGCTCGGATCTTTCATTTATTCAATACTTTGGCAAATATTTAAAAAAACGCTTCCTTCCCACCTCATGGAGGAAGTGCTTTTATTGATAATTTGATTATACCATATCTTTTTGAAGGTGTGTTATCTTATCACACAAATCCTGTATAATGAGTTTTAGCGCCCCTTCGCTCCGCAGCCCAACCAAAAAAGGGAATGGGACCTCTGCGTACAGCGTGTTAGATCATAATTAAG